>NZ_JANJPM010000019.1:0-50103 GCF_026222585.1 Staphylococcus sp. SUC_1.2
TTTTATTATTGAAAAGGATATTATAAGTTTTCATTTGGAAAATGGAGATTAAATTTACGATTCTCATTTGGTCGTTGTCTAGGTGTGTCTAATCGACTTTTACAGTCACTACACATGAATGTTTTAATTGGATTATTACGTAGACGTTTAGCTTCAACTGTACGTTCATCAATTAAGACCTTAGTATCACAAATAATACATTGTACTTCTCGCAACTTAAATCACCTCAATACGAGTTACATATTTAAATTGATATGAATAAGCGTTCTCCTCGGGATTATAAACAAAGCTATCTACTGAATTATCATCGTACAATCGCTTACCATCTTTAGCAAATTGGAAAAATAGATAAGGTAATAATTCTAATGGAATTTCAATTGAAGATGTATCATTTGAAAGTTTAATTGTAGTTGCACTTTCTAAAGGCTCTGCATTTTTAAAAAATGGTGTCATATTTATTGCAAATGAATCTTCTAATACAGCACGTTTACGATATTTAATTTCAGAGTTTAATGTAGGAGGATTGGTTTGTCCTTCTAAAATAGCCCTATTCCATTCGCGGTTATCTTCAAATTTAATAGGTTTAGTTCCTTCAAAAATACCGTTTTCAATATCTTCTATTTTTACTTTTCTATCATCAAAAATCCATGTTGTACTATCTAAAGTAATAGGAAATTTGACGTCTCCTTTAATTTGAATCATCTTGCCCACTCCCTAGTTTCAATCTAACTATTATTTTATCATATTTAAAATGAAGGGTTTATTGAATAAACTTGCTTTTTAAAAGGTAGTAGGATAAACTTCTGATATGAAGATATTTAATGATAGGGGGAGAATGTGATGCCGAAGCAAATGAACATAAATAGTGCAGCTTATGAGCAATTAAATCAAGATGCTGACCGAATCTTGCATTTAATTAAGGTTCAAATGGATAATTTAACTATGCCATCTTGCCCACTATATGAAGAGGTTCTCGACACACAAATGTTTGGTTTACAAAAAGAAGTAGACTTTGCTGTGAAACTTGGTTTAGTTGATAAAGAAGACGGTAAAAATTTAATGCTTCGTTTAGAAAAAGAATTATCTAAATTGCATGAAGCATTCACAAACGTATAACTCTAAGTCTAATGCTTTGAATATGAAAGTGTTATAATGAGCAAGAATTAATAGATGTAATAATTTATGATAGTGACTGAAATGTTATGTAAATAATATTTTCAGTCCTTTTATTTTATTTTTTACGTTTATGTTTGTTAATTAATAATTACAAAGTATATAATAGTTTAGACAGAATTTAATTTGATAAATCGTTTTAATGAGCATATATAGTTTAAATTTTTAGAATTGGATGATCTTTTTTATGAATAATTTAAAAAATATATTTCGATACATAGGTAGAATCTCTAAGTTTATCGATTATCCATTATTAATTTCATATGTTATTTTGTGTTTTATAGGTTTAGTGATGGTTTATAGTGCCAGTATGGTGGCAGCTACTAAAGGAACGTTAACAGGTGGCGTTGAGGTTTCAGGTACATATTTTTATAACAGACAATTAATTTATGTTATCATGAGTTTCATTATTGTTTTTTTTATTTCATTTATGATGAATATAAAAGTCTTTAAACAATCAAAAGTTCAACAGTGGATTATGATTATCATCTTTGTCCTTTTATTTTTAACATTATTGGTAGGTAAAAATATTAATGGTTCAAAAAGTTGGCTTGACTTAGGATTTATGAATTTACAAGCTTCAGAGTTGCTAAAAATTGCTTTAATTCTTTATATTTCTTATGTATTAAGTAAAAAATTACCGCAGTTAAGAGGTAATTTAAGAATTATCAAAGGGCCAATTATTTTAATTATCCTTTGTTTAGGTTTAGTACTTTTACAAGGAGATATTGGACAAACATTATTAACATTAATTATTATATTAGCAATGTTTTTATTCGTAGGTATAGGTGCTAAGAAAATAGTAAAAGGACCTATTTTATATATTATTCTTGGATTTATTCTTATTGCTGGATTCTTTATTTTCACTGGAATGATGCCAGAATATTTAAAGGCACGTTTTAGTACAATTTACGATCCTTTTAGTTCTTCTTCTGGAACTGGGTATCATTTATCCAATTCATTAATGGCAATCGGAAATGGAGGATTATTTGGTCGAGGATTAGGTAATGGAATCATGAAACTTGGCTATCTTCCAGAAGCGCATACAGATTTTATTTTCGCAGTAATTTGTGAAGAATTAGGACTGATTGGTGCCTTATTAGTAATAGGATTATTATTTTTTATTGTATTCCGTGCATTTATATTAGCCACTAAAACATCTTCATATTTTTATAAATTAATATGTGTTGGTGTAGCGAGTTATATTGGTAGTCAAACGTTCGTAAATTTAGGAGGTATATCAGCTACGATTCCTCTTACAGGGGTTCCTCTTCCATTTATAAGTTTTGGTGGTTCATCAATGATCAGCTTAAGTATTGCTATGGGATTATTATTGTTAGTAGCAAGACAAATTAAAGTTGAAGAAAAAAGAGCAATAAAAAATAAAAAAACAAAAGTGGATATTCCTAGACAATATTAAAATCATTTAATGATAGATGTAAATATGTAACTAACATTATTAAGAGTGGAAGCAAGAATTAAAAAATTTGCTTCCACTCTTTTTACATTTATGTGACAAGTTAAAGGATTACTAGTCTACAGTAGCGTCTTCAAACTATAAATGATAATATAAAGTTATTAAGTATAATAATTATTAATGATTACATTTTAAAATAGTGATTAAGCTAACCTAGTTACTATATTTTCATTTTATAAATTGTATGTAAAAAAGTATTAGCTTTCTCATGTATTTTAAGATAAAATTTTATTATCTAATTAGTTAGAATATTCAAAATATAAAGGGGTGTTTCTTGTTTGAATCATATAAAAAAATTATTAGTAGCCAATCGTGGTGAAATTGCAATTAGAATTTTTAGAGCAGCAACGGAATTAAATATTCAAACAGTAGCAATTTATTCAAACGAAGACAAAAATTCATTACATAGATATAAAGCCGATGAATCATATTTAGTGGGAAAAGATTTAGGACCAGCCGAAAGTTATTTAAATATTGAACGTATTATTGAAGTAGCAAAACGTGCGAATGTAGATGCAATACATCCTGGTTATGGCTTTTTAAGTGAAAATGAAGAATTTGCAAGACGTTGTAATGAAGAGGGCATAACATTTATTGGTCCTCACCTAGACCATTTAGATATGTTTGGTGATAAAGTAAAAGCAAGAACAACTGCAATTAAAGCAAATTTACCAGTTATACCAGGAACAGATGGACCAATTGAAAATTTTGATGCAGCAAAGGCATTTGCTAAAGAAGCAGGATTCCCACTGATGATTAAAGCCACAAGTGGTGGTGGTGGAAAAGGTATGCGTATTGTTCGCGAAGAAAGTGAATTAGAAGATGCGTTTCATCGTGCGAAATCTGAAGCACAAAAATCATTTGGTAATAGTGAAGTATATATCGAAAGATACATCGATAATCCCAAACATATTGAAGTTCAAGTTATTGGCGATGAATATGGTAATATTGTTCATCTATATGAGCGTGATTGTTCTGTACAACGTCGTCATCAAAAGGTAGTTGAGGTAGCACCATCTGTAGGCTTACCTGATGAATTAAGAGAACGTATTTGTCAGTCTGCATTACAATTAATGAAAAATATCAAATATGTTAACGCTGGAACAGTGGAATTTTTAGTATCTGGCGATGAATTCTTTTTCATTGAAGTCAATCCACGTGTTCAGGTAGAGCATACGATTACAGAAATGATTACAGGAATTGATATCGTTAAAACTCAAATTTTAGTAGCAGATGGAGCAAGTCTATTTGACAAACGTATCGCTTTACCTCCTCAAGAAGAAATCCAAACACTTGGTTATGCTATTCAATGTCGTATCACTACCGAAGATCCTACAAATGATTTTATGCCAGATTCTGGTACGATTATTGCTTATCGTTCAAGTGGTGGTTTTGGTGTACGTTTAGATGCAGGAGATGGTTTCCAAGGCGCTGAAATTTCGCCTTACTATGACTCACTATTAGTGAAATTATCTACTCATGCCATTACTTTTAAACAAGCTGAAGAAAAAATGGAACGCTCTTTACGAGAAATGCGTATTCGTGGTGTAAAAACAAATATTCCGTTTTTAGTTAACGTTATGCGTAATGAAAAATTCCGAAGTGGAGATTATACAACAAAATTTATTGAAGAAACACCGGAATTATTCGATATTGCACCTACATTAGACCGTGGTACTAAAACATTAGAATACATTGGGAATGTAACCATTAATGGTTTTCCGAATGTCGAAAAACGTACGAAGCCAGACTATGAGTCAACTTCGATTCCGCAAGTTTCAAAAAAGAAAATTCAACATCTATATGGTACAAAACAATTACTAGATGAAAAAGGCCCTAGTGGAGTTGCAGATTGGGTTAAAGCACAAGATGATGTTTTAATTACTGATACGACATTCCGTGATGCGCATCAATCTTTACTTGCTACGCGTGTACGTACAAAAGATATGTTAAATATAGCTTCTAAAACTGCTGAAGTATTTAAAGATAGTTTTTCTTTAGAAATGTGGGGAGGCGCTACTTTTGATGTGGCATACAACTTCTTAAAAGAAAATCCTTGGGAGCGTTTAGAAAAACTTAGAAAAGCAATTCCAAATGTATTATTCCAAATGTTATTAAGAGCTTCAAATGCTGTGGGTTATAAGAATTATCCTGATAATGTGATTCAAAAATTTGTAGATGAAAGTGCTAAAGCAGGTGTAGATGTTTTCCGTATTTTCGACTCATTAAACTGGATAGATCAAATGAAAGTGGCAAATGAAGCGGTACAAAAAGCAGGTAAAATTTCAGAGGGTACTATTTGTTACACAGGGGATATTTTAAACCCAGAACGTTCAAATGTGTTCACTTTAGATTACTACGTTAAATTAGCTAAGGAATTAGAACGTGAAGGTTTCCATATTTTATCAATTAAAGATATGGCTGGCTTATTAAAACCTAGAGCAGCATATGAACTGGTTGGAGAATTAAAAGCTGCAGTTAATTTACCAATACATTTACATACACATGATACAAGTGGAAATGGTTTATTAACCTACAAACAAGCCATCGATGCTGGTGTAGATATTATCGATACAGCTATTGCATCGATGAGTGGCTTAACAAGTCAGCCAAGTGTGAACTCCTTATATTATGCATTAGATGGGTTTAAACGAAATATGCGTACAGATATTCAAGGTTTAGAAGAATTAAGTCACTATTGGAGTACTGTTCGCCCATACTACGTTGACTTTGAAAGTGATATTAAGTCACCTAATACAGAAATTTATCAACATGAAATGCCAGGTGGTCAATACTCTAATTTAAGTCAACAAGCTAAAAGTTTAGGTCTTGGTGAACGTTTTAATGAAGTCAAAGATATGTATCGTCGTGTTAATTTCTTGTTTGGAGATATTGTTAAAGTGACACCATCTTCAAAAGTGGTAGGAGATATGGCGTTATATATGGTACAAAATGATTTAGATGAACAATCTATTATTGAACAAGGTTATAAATTAGATTTTCCTGAATCAGTAGTGTCATACTTTAAAGGTGAGATTGGTCAACCAGTAAATGGCTTTAATAAACAATTGCAGGATATTATTTTAAAAGGTCAACAACCGCTAACTGAACGTCCAGGAGAATATTTAAAACCAGTAGATTTTGATGAAATACGAGAACAATTACAAGATAAAAATTATGGTGAAGTGACTGAGCAAGATATTATAAGTTATGTACTTTATCCAAAAGTATTTGATCAATTTATTCAAACTAGACAACAATATGGTAACTTATCATTACTTGATACACCGACATTCTTCTTTGGTATGCGTAACGGTGAGACTGTAGAAATTGAAATTGAAAACGGAAAACGTTTAATTATTAAACTTGAAACAATTAGTGAAGCAGATGAAAAGGGTAACCGAACAATTTATTACGTGATGAATGGTCAAGCTCGTCGTATTACGATTAAAGATGAAAACATAAAAACAAATGCGAATGTAAAACCTAAAGCAGATAAAACAAATCCAAATCATATAGGAGCTCAAATGCCAGGAAGTGTGACTGAAGTTAAAGTTTCAGTAGGTGATGAGGTTAAAGTAAATCAACCACTATTAATTACTGAAGCCATGAAAATGGAAACAACAATTCAAGCTCCGTTTAATGGAGTGATTAAAAAAGTTACTGTTGTAAATGGTGATGCTATTGCAACGGGAGATTTATTAATCGAAATTGAAAAATCTGAGTAGGTATTAAAAAGTTTAAAAGCATAAGATAGAAGGTTAAATGACATTCTATCTTATGCTTTTTTGCATAAAAGACACGTTAGAGATTACATGTTCTACAATAACTCTAACGTGTCTTTTAAAACTTTATTTGATTTTTGATTTTTCACTTCTAATTGAACGAAGCATGAGTAAAATAAAGTAAGCGATTAAGCCAAAAAGTATAGTAATACAAAGTGCATGTAGCAATGCAATAATTAAATTAACATGCGTGATTACAGACAATGCACCCGTAATCACTTGTAAAATAATTAAAATAAATGCAGCAGTATAGCCATATCTAATTGTACGGTTTTCAGAATAATTTTTGATGGCATGAATAAATGTAATCATAATCCAACAAAAAGTGATAAATGCCATACCGCGATGTGCAAATTGTACCCAATCTTGCTCAGTATGGGGTACTAAATTATTAAACGGTAATGGCCAGCTTCCATATGCTAAACTTGCTTTAGCGTGGCGAACCAAAGCACCAGTATAAATAGTGACATAAACAACGCCCGTCATAATCCAAGTAAGATTGCGCAATGGTTTTTTTATAAATAATTCATCAGCCTCATATTTTTTATCCACTTCAAAAATAATAAGCATTAATACGAACACAGAAGAAAAACTAATTAATGAAATTCCAAAATGTAAGGCTAAAACGTAAGAATTTTGTTGCCAAATAACAGCTGCTGCACCAATTAAGGCTTGAATTAATAGGAAAGCGACACTAATAATTGCTAAAGGTTTAACCTCTTTTATGTATCCTATATTTTTCCAAGCTGTGATGGCCAACCATAACACAACAATTAATGATAAACCTGATACAGCTCGGTGACTCAATTCAATGATTGTAGCAATTGGCAAATTCTGAGGTAATAAAGCGCCGTGACATAAAGGCCATGAAGCACCACAGCCATCTTCAGAGCCCGTCTTAGTTACTAAGGCGCCCCCAAGTTGTACCATTGCCATAATAATTGTTGCTACGATTGATAACCATTTAAGGTTTCGTTTGTTAAACAAGTTTAAACACCCCATCATTAAGTTAAAATATTTTGTAATATGATATCCATTTATGCTCTGATTTTAATATAAAAGATATAATTATAAATATTACAACTATTATACTACAATAATTAAAGACAAAAAATTGGTGAAACAGGAAGTCGTTAAAGTGTCACAATTTAAATAGATATAACCTAGCCTTTTATAAGTAATTATTATATCATAGTACTATATGAAAATTTTAAGGAGGGGAACCATGAGTAAAGAACACACTTTATCACAGCCGTCAAGTAGAGTGTCTTTTAAAGAACTACAACAAATTATTAAAATGGGCTTGGTACAGGGTAACCTAATTCCTGCTTTTGCAGGCGCTTGGTTAGCTATTGTAATGACAAATCATTCCTTCCTATCGTCAATACCTCAAATCTTATTAATGTTGATAGGTTCGACATTAATTATGGGTGGTGCTTGTGCATTAAATAATTATTATGACCAAGATATCGATAAAATTATGCCAAGTAAACAAAGTAGACCAACAGTAAACGATAGAATTTCAGATAAACATTTATTAATGTTAAGTTTTGGTATGATGTTAGTAGGAGAAGCATGTTTATTCTTATTAAATGTGCCCTCAGGTGTTTTAGGACTTTTTGGTATAGTAGGATATGTATCATATTATTCAATCTGGTCTAAAAGACATACGACTTGGAACACAGTAGTAGGAAGTTTTCCAGGTGCTGTGCCACCTTTAATTGGATGGACAGCTATTGATGGACAAATAAGTCTTGTAGCTTTTGCTTTATTTTTAGTTGTCTTTTGCTGGCAGCCTATTCATTTCTATGCTTTAGCTATTAAACGTAGTGATGAATATTCATTAGCAAATATTCCTATGTTACCTTCAGTAAAAGGCTTTAAACGTACAAGAGTAAGTATGTTTATTTGGTTAGTATTTTTATTACCATTACCTTTCTTATTATCTAGTTTAGGCACTACGTTTGTTGTATTAGCAACTTTATTAAATCTTGGATGGATTTTTATAGGTTTAACAACATTTAAGAAAAATACTGATCAAACTAAGTGGGCAACAAAAATGTTTATCTATTCACTAAATTATTTAGTAGTATTCTTTGCATTAGTTGTTGTCATCTCTTTAATAAAAATGATTTAAAATTTCTAAGTTAAATAAGGATGGAACATATGAGTTTACCAATTCTACCAACTATTAGTACAAGCTGTATCGTAATTAGTGCTATTTTAGTAGCGATAGGATGGTGGCAAATTGCTCATCGTCATGTTAATACTCACAAAAAAGTTATGTTATGGGCAGCATTTTTCGCATTAACGTTTTTTATAATTTACGCAACTCGAACGATATTTATAGGTAATACAGATTTTGGTGGTCCAGATTCTGTTAGAACATATTATAAGATATTCTTAATCTTCCACATTAATCTTGCTACGATTGGTGGCATATTAGGATTAGTTCAAATTATTACTGCATTTAAAGATAAATTTAAATGGCATAGAAGAATCGGACCTGTCGCTTCAATTATATGGTTCTTTACTGGTATTACAGGTGTGGCAGTATACTTATTACTATATGTAATTTATCCAGGTGGAGAAACTACATCGGTGATTAAAGCCACACTAGGTTTATAACAATATTGAATATTTTAAAGAATAGCCTGGGACATAATGAGTGTCTCAGGTATTTTTAATATTTGGGCAGTCGATGATCAAATTGTTTAGCATAAGTTATGTTTTAATATTAATTGTTTATTTTATTTGTAAATAGGTATAATGTAGTTTAATTAATAAATTTGGAGTTTAGAAAAAAAGAATGGCTTGATTGTTAAAATAGTTATTTTGTACAATATATGTAATTCTAAAGAGGTGGGGGAGCAATGACTAAGTTAGTAATCAAAGTTTTAGGAGTCGTATTTTTAATTACATTTTTAATTTATTTATTTTACTCACCAAGATTAAAATTTGATGTCCTTGAAAATCCTAATAACAACAATAAAATAAGTCATTCAAATCAAGTATCACATTCCGTGAAAAAACAGACTGAAAATCCTGCTCCCAAAAATGGGATAGGTACTTGGATAGGTAAAGATATTAATTATCTTACAAATAAATATGGACAAGCAAATCGTACATATCCTGTTAAAGGCGGATATACTGATTATATATTTAAGAGCAAACAACAATATTATATTGTCACTACAAAACATGATGAAATTAAATCTGTTTATGCTACTGGAGAAAAAGCTCAAACCGGATCATTAAAAATCAATGAAAATGCTTCACATATATTTGAAAAAACTAGTATTAATCCTGACCCCTCTTTTAAAGTGAATGGAAAACAATATAATTTTGAGTTATCAGATGAAGATATTAAAACTCAAACGCTAATTAAATATGGTAATATTTATGCTCAAGTTTATGTAGATCAACAATCAAATCGAATTATAGGTATTCGATATCTAGATAAAGAACTATTAGCATTTATAAAACCTTATCAATTAACAGATGAAGAAGATATTTCAGATGATAAATTTAATAATGACAGAAATAATAAAGATTCATTACCATATGAACAAAGCCCAAATCAATTGATAACACTCTATGAAATTACTAATCAAATGAGAGATTTAAAACATATTCCACCATTGAAAGTAAATTCAGACATATCACATATTGCTTCAGCAAATTTATATGAAGCAACTGGTACAGAAGATGTTGAATTTACAGAAGATGCACTTAAGAGCCAACTTGGTAACGAAAACATTGACTTTATAGCTACAAGTCAAAATGTGGGCTATGGTTTTGATGACGTGCCTACATTAATTCATAGTTGGATGAATTCGGATATACACCGTTCAAGAATGTTAAATAAAAAGTATAATGAAATGGGTGGAGAAGTAATGAGAAATTATTATTCACTTATTTTTGTACAAAAATAGGTTGTGAGGTGACCGATAATGTATACAGAGGAAACATTATCAATTTTAGATGAAATTGAAGATTTATCAGACATGATTGTACAATCAAAAGTGTATTTTAATTATAGAGAAGCTCAAAAAACACTTAAACAAGATGATGAAGCACATTTATTGTATCAAGCTTTTTTAAAATCAAAAGAACGTTATGATGAAGTGATGCGCTTTGGTAGATATCACCCAGATTATCAAAATGTAATGTTAGATACACGTCGACGTAAACGAGCTTATGAAATGTTGCCTAATGTAATGGATTACAAATCTAAGGAAGTACAATTACAAAATTTAATAGATGAAGTGTTGACTAAAATCGCATTATCTGTGTCAGAAAATGTAAAGATTGAAGTAGGTAATCCATTTTTTAAAACGGATTCTAAAGGCTGCGCCTCAGGAGGTACATGTAATTGTCGTTTATAATTAAGAATAAAATCTAGTAAATCAGAGGTTGAGTTGCAAAATTAGATGTAAGCATATTTTTACTTTAACTATTGAAGATTAATATATTAAAAGAATCTGAGACAACTATGATGTATGTCCCAGATTCTTTTATGTATATATTTTAATTTTATATAGAATGAGTGTATTTAATTTGAAGTATGTTGTTTTAGTAGTGATTTAAATTGTTTACCTAAATCAGGACGGTCAGTAACAATGGTGTGGACACCTTTTTGATACAAATCATACATTAAGTCAACACTATTGATGCCATAATAACCTGGCACAATATTTAATAAGTTAAGCCATTGAATAAAATGAGTTGATGATAATGGGATACCTTTGAATTTTATAGGCATTTGAAATGTGTCAGCTTGAGGATGATAATGATAACCTAGTCCTAAAATAAACTTAATAACACCTTCAGTCACTTCATGTTGACTTGCACCAGTAGCTATTTCTCCATTGCTTATTGCTCTAAAACGTTCATTTTGTTCTTTATGAAAACTTGTTACAAGTACACGTTTCTCAGCATGATGATGCTTTATAATATCATACATTTTTTTAGGCGCAATAGATCCTTCATAACTACTTGGAATATCTTTTAAATCTACATTGATATATTTGTTAGGATACATTTCTAAAAGTTCATCGAAAGTTAAAATTTTAGCTTGTTGATGACCTCTGTAAATATGGCGACCATTGATATCAGTAAAATGAAATCCTGCATCTAATTTTTTTAATTCTTTTAATGTGTAATCACATACTTTTCCTGAACCATTAGTAGTACGGTCGACTGTAGCATCGTGAAAAACAATCAATTCTTCATCTTTAGTTAGTCTCACATCTGTTTCAAAGCCATCTAAACCATAATCAACAGCATTATCGAAAGCTAATTGTGTTTGTTCTGGTCGAACTGACATTCCACCTCTATGTGCAAAAATATAAGGTGCTGGTCCATTAAAAAAGTAAGGTATGTCTTTAAGCATTTTAGGCTTTTGATTTCTTTTTAAAAGTAATAAACTGCTTAGTATCCCCATACTAGTGATACCCAAATTAAAAAAATTCTTCTTAATGTGTTTCAAAGTATAACCTCCTAAAGTCCATTTAAAATTAATAATGAAAGAAATATTTTTTGAAAGTTAAGTATTGAGATATTGAATGTATTTTATAAAATTATTAGTCATGGTATAGTAATTATGCATAATAAATGGAGTGAGTGAAATAATATGGAATTGATTCCAAGAGTTAGCTTAATTATTTACTTAAAGCATATTAAACATGAAAGACAGATACGTAAATATGGACATATCGTTTATACTAATAAACCTCGAAAGTATGTAGTAATGTATGTTAATGAACATGAAGTAGACGATATTCTCCAGAAATTAATGAAATTAAAATATGTTTTACATATTGATGGATCCCCCTATAAAAACTTGAAAAAAACATATGATAAAGAAAAGCATGAAATGCTTTAAGATGTATTTAAAAATTGTTATTGCATCGGTGGGATCCAATTTTGTAAACGAAGTACGCTAATTAAATATTTAAAATATAAATCATTCGTATGAAATGCATTTGGCGGTTGAACATCAATGCCGACAATAGGAATATCATACGATTGAGCTTGTTCATTAATCATCTCAAATTTTTTATTACTATTTGGGTAGGGATATTTTAAAGCGTTTAACATCATATACATGGCTTGAAATTGTTTACCCGTCGTAGGATTCATAATAATTGCGACTGATGATAATTGTTTGTCTGACTGTGGTGTATGGAAATAGACAATCTTGTCTATTCTTGCATGATTATATTCAATAAGAGTAAGAAATTCGAATAAATCTGTAAGTCCTTCTCCTAAAATAATAAATGATTGTTTCATAAATATTTAATTCTCCTTTTTCAAAACAAATTATAGTAAATAAATGAATGAAATGGAAGTGTAAGTCAAAATGAGAGTCATTGCTGGAAAACATAAAAGTAAACCACTAGAGAGTTTAGAAGGACGTAATACACGTCCAACAATGGGTAAAGTTAAAGAAGGTATTTTTAACAGTTTACATGAAGTATACGGCTTAGGTTTAGACTTATTTGCTGGTAGTGGTGCTTTAGGAATTGAAGCACTTTCTAGAGGTATGGATAAAGTTATATTTGTAGACCAAAACTTTAAAGCAGTTAAAGTGATTCAAGCTAACTTGAAACAATTAAATTTAGAGGAACAATCTGAAGTATATAAAAATAATGCAGATAGAGCGTTAAAGGCTATCAATAAAAGAGACATTCAATTTGATTTTATTTTTTTAGACCCTCCTTATAATAAAGGGCTAATAGATAAGGCTCTAGACCAAATTTCTAAGTTTAATTTATTAAAAGAACATGGTATTATCATTTGTGAGTTTAGTAATCAAGAAAAAATCAATACATATGATTTTGAAGTAATTAAGCAATATCATTACGGTTTAACAGATACTTTGTTATTAAAAAAAGGAGAACACAATGACTAAGACAAAAGCAGTCATTCCAGGTAGCTTTGATCCTATTACTTATGGACATTTAGATATTATTGAAAGAAGTTCTGATCGATTTGATGAACTTCATGTATGTATATTAAAAAATAGTAGTAAAGCAGGTACATTTTCTATTGAAGAACGTATGGAATTAATACGTGAATCTGTAAAACATTTGCCAAATGTGAAAGTACATAATTTTAATGGATTACTTGTCGATTTTTGTGATAAAATAGGTGCTAAAACAATTATTCGTGGCTTAAGAGCAGTGAGTGATTTTGAATATGAATTACGTTTAACTTCAATGAATAAAAAATTAAATAGTAATGTAGAAACAATGTATATGATGACAAGTACAAACTATTCATTTATCAGTTCAAGTGTTGTGAAAGAAGTGGCTCAATATAAGGCAGATATTTCAGATTTCGTACCTAGGCATGTTGAAAGAGCATTAAAAGAAAAATTTGAAGATTAAAAAATGAGCGTATAGAACAGAAATGAAATGTTCCATACGCTTTAATTCAATTATTTAATCTAATTACAGGGGTATTAAAATCATTTTTCTGTTGACCTGATAATAAGTTATAAATATCGGTAGATTTAATTTCATTTTTAAAAAAATGAGCAGATGTTTTATTAATATTAGTGATGAATTGACGCTCTGGAAATTTGGTTTTTAATTGTTTGAGATAACTTTGTCCGCGACGATTCATTCCTAAAATTCTTACAGCTGAAATGGATTGAATAGAATCTTCTTTTTTTACATTTAAAAGAATTTGCATAAGTATGCGTTGTAAATGAGTATAGGTAAAGCGTTTTGTCTTCAGTAAAGACATAAAGGATTCAAAAGAAGTGGCTTGATTGATATATTTTTTTAATCGATGTTCTAGTCCTTCAGATATAGTGTATATATGAGCCATTTCATGAATTGAATGACTTAAGATATGATATTTAATCAAGCTAAATGTATCCTCTTTAGTTAAATGAGGTGTTGTATACAGTGATTGAATTGAAGAGGGAACAACTGTAGTCCACTGAGTTTCTTGAGTGATTAACGACTGCCTAATTGCAGAACCACTTGCAAAGGATGATGTTTCAATTGTCGCATCATGATGATGAGCATGCACACGTTGGATAGCAAGTCCTTTCATGTGAGGTGCAAATTGTTGTATAGCTTTTAAGTAAGTGATTGCTAAAATATTATTAGGCATTTTCAGTAAAGTATTATCGCTAATTAAATCATTTATAATTTTTGCATAATTACTACCTTCTTTTACTTTTTGATTAAAAGTTGAACTATGTTCTAAATTGATTATTTCATTTGCAACGTTTTTAAGGCGAGTTATATCAGGCGTTTCACTTCCAAAAGCAATAGTATCAACATCTAGATAACGAGCAACTTGAACAGCTATTTGTGCAAAATAATCACTTGAAGAAAGACTAGCGATAAGGGGTAACTCAACAACTAAATCGACATTGGAAAGTGCCATTTGTGTACGTAGAAATTTGTTATAAATAGCAGGTTCACCTCTCATAACGAAATTACCACTCATGATTGCAATAGAGATCTCTGCATCGGACTGTACTTTAGCTTGTTGCGCATGATAAGCATGACCGTTATGAAATGGATTATACTCGGTAATCAATCCAACACTTTTCATTTGCAATTCGTCCTTTCAGTATTCATTATTAGTATTGTAACAGATAATAAGATGTTAAGAAAAAATCTTGACAACTTATAATAGTAAAGTTAAAATAAATTTTGTGTTTGTTAGAGGTGAAGCCATATGAAATGGTCAATAACGCAATTGAGAAAATATCAAGGTAAACCTTTTGAATTCAATGAAAAGGCGAACTTTGACGATTTAATAGAACCTTTAGGTCTGATTGATTTATCAGAGATGAATATCGAAGGTGAATTAACCATAAAATCAAATGAAGTGATAGCAGATATGCATGTTACTGGTACGTATACTATGCCTTGTGCTCGTACATTAGTGCCTGTAGATGTGCCACTTGATGTCAGAACTTCCGAAATATTTGATTTAGAAGGTTATAATAGTTATACCGATGAAGAAGTAGATGAAGATGAACATTATCATCTTGCTACAGATGGTATGATTAATATCCGAGATATTGCTAAAGAATTGGTTATTATTGAGAAGCCAATGCGTGCATTTTCTGAGAATAGTGATCAAATGCTTACAGAAGGTAACGGTTGGGAAGTTATTGATGAAGAACAAGCGCTTGAGCTTGAGCACTCTAAAGATAACGACGATTCCCAAACACGCCAAGTTGATCCTAGGCTTCAAAAATTACAACAGTTATATGATAAAGAGTAATAGCAGGTTAATTTAATTTATAGTATAATAATTAAATGACCGAATACTTGAGATTATGTGTTTTAATATTAAGGAGGATATATCATGGCAGTACCAAAAAGAAGAACGTCTAAAACTAGAAAAAATAAACGTCGTACTCATTTCAAAATTTCAGTACCTGGTATGACTGAATGCCCAAACTGTGGCGAGTACAAATTATCTCACCGCGTATGTAAAAACTGTGGTTCTTACAATGGTGAAGAAGTCGTTTCTAAATAATTTATATCTATTTAAAAAAGGTGGAATACGAATTCATTATGAATTCTATCCCACTCTTTTTTTATATTATCTCAATTTATACCATTGCTATCAAAAATAATTTGGAGAGACTATTATGGAACAAATTACTTCAACACAAAATAATAAAATTAAATTAGCAAATAAACTTAAAAAGAAAAAAGAACGCGATAAAACAGGATTAGCTCTCATCGAAGGCATACATTTAATTGATGAAGCATTTAAAAGTAATATGATGATTAAACAATTATTTGTAATTGAGCCAGAAAGAACAGATTCTAGACTTTTAGAGTATGCAAAAGAAGCTTACGAAATTAATATGAAAGTGGCTGAATCATTATCAGGGACTATTACACCGCAAGGTTTTTTTGCAGTCATTGAAAAACCTAAACATGATATCTCAAAAGCGAAACAAGTGTTATTACTTGATCGTATACAAGATCCTGGTAACTTAGGCACGTTAATTCGTACAGCAGATTCTGCGGGTATAGATATGATTGTAATGGAAAAAGGTACAGCAGACGCATACCAAGATAAAGTAATGAGAGCCAGTCAAGGAAGTGTATTTCATATTCCTATTGTCACGACAGAATTAAATAAATTTATTGAACAATTTGATGGCCCAGTATATGGTACAGCCTTAGAAAATGCTGTGTCCTATAAAAACATCGAATCGCAAGACACATTTGCCTTATTACTTGGTAATGAAGGAGAAGGTGTTAATAAAGAATTATTAGCACATACCTCGCAGAATCTTATTATACCTATATACGGCAAAGCGGAAAGTTTAAACGTGGCGATTGCTGGAAGTATTTTGCTTTATCATTTGAAAGGTTGACCTTTTGATTTAAAATCGACTATACTTAATTGTATACAAAATTAAAATAATATGTTTATTAAAGATAAATATAAACCGATAAAAAGACGTAAACTAAATGATTAATTGCACAGGGAAAGTAAGCGTGACTGAAACTTACTTCAATTTACATTAGTTTTTTTCACCTTTTTGGTTACTTAAAGAAATTTAAGTCGGAGTGCATCTTCGTTAACAATGCTAACAAGTGTATGCTTAGGCATAAATTTGGGTGGTACCACGGAAGGCTTTCGTCCCAGTTATTTAGGGATGAAAGTCTTTTTTTAATTTAATAAAGTAAATTTTATGATAAATAGAAAGTATGAGGTGTAAGTCATGACTCAAAATGATTCAATGACAGAATTAAGACAACAAGCTTTAGTAGACATTAACGAAGCGCAAGATGAACGTGCTTTACAAGATGTCAAAGTAAAGTATCTAGGAAAAAAAGGCTCTGTAAGTGGTTTAATGAAAAATATGAAAGATTTACCAAATGAAGAAAAGCCAGCTTATGGACAAAAAGTAAATGAGTTAAGACAAGCAATTCAAAATGAACTTGAAGAAAAACAAGAATTATTAAAAAATGAAAAGTTAAACCAACAACTTGCTGAGGAAACAATTGATGTTACATTACCTAGTCGCCAAATTAATATTGGCTCAAAACATCCATTAACTAGAACGGTTGAAGAAATTGAAGATTTATTCCTAGGATTAGGATATGAAATTGTTGATGGATACGAAGTAGAACAAGATTATTATAATTTTGAAGCTTTAAACCTTCCTAAATCACATCCAGCCCGAGATATGCAAGATAGTTTTTATATTACAGATGAGATTTTAATGCGTACGCACACGTCTCCAGTGCAAGCACGTACAATGGAAAAACGTCACGGTCAAGGACCAGTAAAAATTATTTGTCCTGGGAAAGTGTATCGACGAGATTCAGATGATGCTACACATAGTCATCAATTTACACAAATTGAAGGTTTAGTAGTAGATAAACATATCAAAATGAGTGATTTGAAAGGAACGTTAGAGTTAGTAGCTAAAAAATTATTTGGTGCTGATCGTGAAATTCGATTACGACCAAGTTATTTCCCATTCACAGAGCCATCAGTGGAAGTAGACGTCTCTTGTTTCAAATGTAAAGGTAAAGGATGTAATGTATGTAAACATACTGGATGGATTGAAATCTTAGGTGCAGGTATGGTACATCCTAATGTTCTAGAAATGGCCGGTTTTGATTCAAATGAATATTCTGGCTTTGCATTCGGTATGGGGCCAGATCGTATAGCAATGTTAAAATACGGAATCGAAGACATTCGTCATTTCTATACAAATGATGTGAGATTCCTTAATCAATTTAAAGCTGTAGAAGATAGAGGTGAAGCATAATGTTGATTTCAAATGAATGGTTAAAAGATTACGTAGATGCTGGTGTACCTGCTAAAGACTTAGCTGAGCGTATTACACGTACGGGTATTGAAGTAGCAGATATTATAGATTACTCAAAAGATATTAAAAATGTAGTAGTAGGATATGTAACATCTAAAGAAAAACATCCAGATGCAGATAAATTGAATATCTGTCAAGTTGATATAGGTGAAGAAGAACTTGTTCAAATTGTTTGTGGGGCACCTAATGTTGATGAAAATCAATATGTGATTGTGGCTAAAGTAGGTGGACGTTTACCTGGAGGTATTAAAATAAAACGTGCCAAATTACGCGGAGAACGTTCGGAAGGTATGATTTGTTCCTTACAAGAAATTGGTGTCTCAAGTAATGTTGTACCAAAAGACTATGAAAATGGAATTTTCGTATTTCCTAGTGAAGTGACACCGGGAACTGATGCATTAGACGCATTATATCTTAATGATCAAATTATGGAATTTGATTTAACACCTAACCGTGCAGACGCTTTAAGTATGGTGGGAACTGCATATGAAGTTGCAGCATTATATCAAACTGAAATGACTAAACCAAACACAACGCTTAACGAAACTGAAACTTCAGCAACAGATGAGTTATCAGTGACAGTTGATAATCCTGAAAAAGTTCCTTATTACAGTGCAAGAGTTGTTAAAAATGTGAGAATTGCACCATCACCTATCTGGATGCAAGCACGTTTAATTAAAGCTGGTATCCGTCCAATTAATAATGTAGTTGATATTTCTAACTATGTATTACTTGAATATGGTCAACCACTTCATATGTTTGATCAAGACCATATGGGTTCTAAAGATATCGTTGTACGTCAAGCGAATGAAAATGAAACAATGACAACATTAGACGATACTGAAAGAACGCTTATTGATACAGATATCGTTATCACAAATGGTAAAGAACCTATTGCATTAGCTGGTGTTATGGGTGGAGATTTTTCAGAAGTGACTGATCAAACAATGAATGTCGTAGTAGAAGGTGCGATTTTTGACCCTGTATCTATCCGTCACACATCACGTCGTTTGAATTTACGTAGTGAGTCTTCAAGTCGTTTTGAAAAAGGTATTGCAACAGAATTTGTTAATGAAGCAGTCGATAGAGCTTGTTATTTACTTGAACATTATGCTTCTGGTGAAGTATTAAAAGATAGAGTGGCACAAGGGGATTTAGGTTCACTTGTTACGCCAATTGATATTACTGCGGAAAAAGTAAATCAAACAATTGGTTTTAATTTATCAAATGATGAGATTAAAGCTATTTTCGAACAATTAGGATTTAAAACGATTCAAAATGCCGATACTTTAACAGTATATGTACCTTCACGTCGTAAAGATATTTCAATTAAGGAAGATTTAATTGAAGAAATAGCAAGAATATACGGATATGATAATATTCCTTCAACTTTACCAGTGTTTGATGATGTAACTAGTGGAAAATTGACAGATCGTCAATATAAAACGCGTACGGTAAAAGAAACACTCGAAGGTGCAGGATTAAATCAAGCCATCACATATTCACTTGTGTCTAAAGACCATGCCAAAGATTTTGCATTACAAGAACGTCCTACAATTAGTCTACTTATGCCAATGAGTGAAGCGCATTCTACATTACGTCAAAGCTTATTACCACATTTAATCGAAGCAACAACTTATAACGTAGCACGTAAAAATAAAAATGTAAGATTATATGAAATTGGACGTGTGTTCTTTGGTAACGGAAAAGATGAATTACCGGATGAAATCGAATATTTAAGTGGTATTCTAACTGGAGAATATGTAGTTAATACTTGGCAAGGTAAAAAAGAAGAGATTGATTTCTTTATTGCTAAAGGTGTAGTCGATCGAATTGCTGAAAAATTAAATTTAGGTTTCACTTATAAAGCTGGCGAAATAAAAGGCCTTCATCCAGGTAGAACTGCGATTGTTTCATTAGAAGGTAAAGAGATAGGATTTGTAGGAGAATTACATCCTCAATTAGCAGCTGAAAATGATCTTAAACGCACATATGTATTTGAATTAGACTATGATGCAATGATGCAAGTAGCTGTAGGTTACATTAATTATGAACCAATTCCAAAATTCCCTGGTGTGTCAAGAGATATCGCTATGGAAGTAAAACGTGACATGCCTTCATCAGAATTATTAGACATTATTCATGAGAATGGTGAAGACATTCTAAAAAATACACTTGTATTTGATGTGTATGAAGGTGAACACTTGGAAGAAGGTAAAAAATCAGTAGCCATTCGTTTAAATTATTTAGATACTGAAAATACACTTACAGATGAACGTGTTTCTAAAGTGCATGATAAAATTTTAGAAGCATTAAAAGCTAAAGGCGCTACAATTCGATAATAAATTAAAGAAGAGATTGGGATATACATCCTAAAAAAATAGCCAGTAAATGAGTTTATTATAAAGTCATTTACTGGTTTCATTATTTACAATACTTTGTATAGTTGGTTCGCTTTATTAGGGAATAAATTTAGTCTGTAGTCTTTAGCGTATCCTATTTTATCAAGAGTCGCGCTAAAATGCTTTTTTTATGTAATTTTACATTGAAATACTTTTAAAAAATAAGGTCCTTTCGTATAATTTAATAAACTTCATTAAATTAACGAGGTACCTTATGTATAAAGATTCTAACATGACTCAACTTACTTGACCGATAGAAACTTCAGCACTTGTTCCCGCAAACGATGTGTCACGATATGTAAATAAAAGTGTTGAAACAATTCTCGATACTGAATTTGATGAATTTAGACATCATCGTATAGCATTCTAAAATGTTCTTTATTGATACTTTTTATTAACCAACGTCCATGCTTTATCACGATTTTTAAAATGTTTTTTTGAAATAGAATCTAACTTACTAATATTATATTTTTCAATAATTTGAGCAGCGATTAAATCTACTTTATGACTCGCGCCTTTTGGAATATCAAAATGCATCATTTTTGATATTGAATCCATGTGCTTAATAAAAGCATAGCGAGAAATGATACTTGCTGCTGCAATAGCAAGGGATTTAGATTCTCCCTTTGTTTCAAATTTTGTTTGATTTGGAAAAGGTAAGTCGCTTAGAGCATAACGCTTGTAGACGTTACGTTCTGCAAATTGGTCAATGACAATGTAGTCTAATGCTTTAGTATCTATCTTGTTAGTTACATTTTTTATCGCTTCATTATGAAGGACTGCTTTCATTTTTACTTGAGACCAACCTAGTGCTTGTCTTTCATTATATTTAGTATTGTTTAATGTAAGTAATGAATGAGGAATAAAGGTAATCAGTTGTTCTGCAAGTTCTATAATTTTAGTGTCTGTTAATTTTTTCGAATCATCTACGCCTAGCGTTCTTAAAATATCTATATGCTCTTTAGATACAAAAGCAGCACAAACCGTTAATGGACCAAAATAATCGCCACTTCCCGCTTCATCACTACCAATACAGTTATAATCATTATATGTTATATTATGTAAATCATCTGCCTTTGAAGATTTTGAATTAGTTACAGAATCAGTAGTACAAAATTGACGCGCTATATGTTCAGCATGTTTTCCTTGAAACATAACTTTACCAGAATTGTAAATACTAATGACAGTGTCATGATATTTGGTTCTTGCTTTCATTCCATTAGGTAAATTGGATGTACTAAAGTTAATTTGGTTCAAAAGTTGCTCAATATCTTGATTAGTTAATTTATGTACTACATTTCCCATAAAATGTTTAAACCTCTCTTTTAAAATTCTAATAGATATACTTTAACATAATGAAGATAAAAACGTAGGTTTAGTGGTATAAATAAATAGTATTTTAAATCTATAATTACAAATAAGAGACGCTCATGTATAATAATAATAATCTACTTATTCACTCAACAAAACATTAGTCAAAGAAATTTAAAATATTATCAAAAGTCAGGAGTTAATACAATGGGAGAATTTAAAAATCGTATTAATGTATCGATCAATGATCAAAATTTTACGATTATCGGTGACGATGATCCTGAACACATACGTTATGTAGCACATTTAGTAGATGAACAGCTAAGATTATTAGGACGTAAATCAGCAGGATTAGATACAACAAGAAAAGCAATTTTAACTGCAGTGAATATCATGGACGAAAAAGTGAAATTGGAAGAAGAAAACGAAATATTAAAACAAATGATTTATGAATTAAAACAACAGGATAGCTAAATGACTATAGATTTAGTAATGATACTTATTATTTTGATGTATATGATAATTGGTTTTAGAAGAGGCCTTTGGCTGAATAGTCTTCATTTGTCGTCTACGCTTGTCTCACTATTCATTGCGCATCGTTTTTACCAATATATATCAAAACAAATGATTGTTTTTGTTCCATTTCCTAAAACAGTTGCTTTTGATACGCACTTCGCATTTCAATATCATGATGTACAACAACGTTTTGATACTATTGTGGCATTTTTATGTATTGCTTTTATAAGTAAGTTGCTTTTATATCTTATTATTGTAACTTTTGATAATATAGTGTCATATCATAATATTCATGTTACAAGTCGAATATTGGGAAGCTTATTAGGTAGTATTGCCAGTGTGATTGTACTGCAACTTGTTTTATATTTAGTATCTTTATATCCTAATGAATGGATTCAAGAAAGTTTAAAACACGGTTATTTAAGCCATATTATTCTATTTAAGATGCCGTTTTTATCATCTTATATACTAAATTTATAAATAAAAAAAGATAAAAGGTCAGGACTAGGTGATGGATATAAACCTCCTGGTCTCTTTTTATGGAGTGAATGTAATGACAAAGAAAGATGTAATTCAACTACTAGAAAAAATTGCTATATATATGGAATTGAATGGAGAAAATACGTTTAAAGTATCTGCTTATCGTAAAGCAGCACAAAGTCTTGAAATAGATGAACGTTCTTTAGATGAAATAAAAGATGTTACTGAATTAAAAGGAATTGGAAAAGGGGTAGGAGAGGTCATTAGCGAATATCGAGAAACAGGTACCTCATCAACTTTAAAAGAATTGCAACGTTTAGTTCCTGAAGGATTAATTCCTTTAATGAAAATTCAAGGTTTAGGTAGTAAAAAAATTGCAAAGTTGTATAAAGAGTTAAATATTACAGATAAAGAACATCTTCAAGAAGCTTGTGAAGCGGGAAAAGTTAGTGAACTAAGTGGATTTGCTAAAAAAACGGAACAAAACATACTTGAAGCAGTAAAAGCACTAGGAGCTAAAAAAGATCATTATCCTATTGATTTGATGCGACATTTAAATAAAGATATTATGACTTATCTAGAACAATTAGAAGAAGTTGAACATTATTCTGAAGCAGGTAGTTTCCGTCGTTATAAAGAAGTAAGTAAAGATTTAGACTATATTATTAGTACACGACACCCTCTTCATGTACAACAACACCTTTTAAATATTCCAAATAAAGTGAAAGAAGTCGCAGTTGGAGAAACGAAAGTGTCACTTGAATTGGAATATGATGATGAAACGATTGGTGTAGATTTTAGACTTGTTGAACCAGAAGCCTTTTATCATACCTTACAGCACTTTACAGGTTCCAAAGATCATAACATTCGCATTAGACAACTTGCTAAAGCACAAAATGAAAAAGTGAGTGAGTATGGTATCGAACAACAAGATGGAACGTTACTCCAATTCCAAAGTGAAGCTGAAATTTACCAACACTTCGGTAGACATTGGATTGCTCCAGCAATGCGTGAAGATGGCAGTGAGTTTGATCGTGATTTAAATTCAATCATTACATTAGATGATATTAAAGGTGATCTTCATATGCATACAACGTATAGTGACGGCGCTTTTTCTATACGAGAGATGATTGAAGCAAACATTAAAAAAGGCTATGAATACATGGTCATTACGGATCATTCAAAGAGTTTAAAAGTTGCGCATGGATTACAAGTTGAACGATTATTACGTCAAAATGAAGAAATAAAAAATTTGAATGAAGAATACACAGAAATAGATATTTACTCAGGTACAGAGATGGATATTTTACCTGATGGATCATTAGATTATGAGGATGATATACTATCGCAACTTGACTATGTTATTGCAGCTATTCATCAAAGTTTCAATCAATCTGAAGAAGAGATTATGAAGCGCCTAGAACATGCATGTCGTAATCCTTATGTTAGACATATTGCACATCCAACTGGTCGTATTATTGAGCGACGTGAAGGGTATCAACCTAATATAGAACAGTTGATGCAACTTGCAGAAGAAACACAAACGGTAATGGAAATTAATGCTAATCCAAAACGATTAGATTTAAATGCTGCCACTGTAAAAAAATATCCAAATATTAAATTAACAATTAATACAGATGCTCATCATGTGGATCATCTTGATTTTATGAAATATGGCGTAGCTACTGCGCAAAAAGGATTTGTAAATAAAGATAGAGTGATTAATACAATGACGCGTGACGCTTTTAAAAACTTTATTAATAATAATATTAAATTACAGAAATAGAGGGATTGTATGAGACAAAAAACATTAGACGTCTTAGAGTTTGATAAAATCAAATCATTTGTAGCTTCTGAAACGATAAGTGATTTAGGACGTGAAAAAGTGTCTAAAATGTCTCCAGCAACTGATTTTGAAACTGTAGAATTTCAAATGAATGAGACAGATGAAATATCACAAATTTATAATAAACATCGTTTACCTAGTTTAAGTGGTTTATCAAAAGTATCACCATTAATTCACCGTGCTAAAATTGGTGGAGTGCTTAATGTTACCGAATTAAATGTAATTAAGCGGTTGATACAAGTACAAAATCAATTTAAAACATTTTATAATCAACTGCTTGAAGAAGATGAAGGCGTCGTAAAGTATCCAATTTTAAATGAAAGAATGAATCAACTACCTGTACTTACTGATTTATATCAAGAAATAAATGAAAAATGTGATGCTTACGATTTATATGATAATGCAAGTTATGAATTGCAAGGTATTCGAAGCAAAATATCAAGTACGACTCAACGCATTAGACAAAATTTAGATCGTATTGTTAAAAGTCAAGCTAATCAAAAGAAACTTTCAGATGCCATTATTACAGTGCGAAATGATCGCAATGTGATACCGGTAAAAGCAGAATATCGACAAGATTTTAAAGGGATTGTGCATGATCAATCAGCTTCTGGACAAACCCTTTATATTGAACCATCTTCTATTGTTGAAATGAATAATCAAATTAGTCGATTAAGAAATGATGAAGCAGTAGAACGTGAACGTATATTAACAGAATTAACAGGTTTCGTAGCTGCCGATGATGATAATTGTTTAGTGGCAGAGTCGGTTATGGGTCAAATTGATTTCTTAACGGCTAAAGCGCGCTATGCACGATCAATTAAAGGGACAAAACCTACTTTTTATAAGGAAAGAACGGTTTATTTACCTAATGCTTATCATCCTTTATTGAATAAAGATACAGTCGTAGCAAATACAATTGAATTTATTGATGATATTGAAACGGTTATTATTACGGGACCTAACACAGGTGGTAAAACTGTCACTTTAAAAACGTTGGGACTTATCATTGTGATGGCTCAATCCGGGTTACTCATTCCTACATTAGATGGTAGTCAATTGAGTGTATTTGAAAACGTATATTGTGATATAGGTGATGAACAATCGATTGAACAATCGCTATCTACGTTTTCATCACATATGAAAAATATTGTAGAAATTTTGAAAGAAACGGATAAAAATAGTCTTGTTTTATTTGATGAATTAGGTGCTGGAACCGATCCGAGTGAAGGTGCAGCTTTAGCTATGAGTATTCTCGATCATGTGAGGGAGATTGGTTCACTAGTTATGGCAACGACACATTATCCAGAGCTTAAAGCTTATAGTTATAATCGTGAAGGCGTTATGAATGCAAGTGTTGAGTTTGATGTGAATACATTAAGTCCAACTTACAAATTATTAATGGGTGTTCCTGGACGTTCCAATGCCTTTGATATTTCTAAAAAATTAGGTTTAGGATTAAACATCATTAATAAGGCTAAAACAATGATTGGTACAGACGAACAAGAAATTAATTCAATGATAGAATCATTAGAGAAAAACTCTAAACGTGTGGATGAACAACGTATTGAGCTTGAAAAATTATTGAGAGAAGCACGAACGACGCATGATGATTTGGAACGTCAGTATCAACAATATAAAAATTATGAACAAAAATTAATGGATGAAGCTAAAGATAAAGCAAATCAGCGCATTAAATCAGCTACAAAAGAAGCAGATGACATTCTAAAAGATTTAAGAGAAATGCGAGATAAAAAAGGGGCCGACGTAAAAGAACATGAATTAATAGATAAGAAAAAACATTTAGAAGATCAATATGAAGCTAAATCCTTAAAACAAAATGTAAAAAAACAAAAATGGGATGATATTCATGCTGGCGATGAAGTTAAAGTATTATCTTATGGCCAAAAAGGCGAAGTATTAGAATTAAGCGGAGAAAATGAAGCTGTAGTTCAAATGGGTATTATCAAAATGAAGTTACCTATTGAAGATTTAGAAAAAACGAAAAAGAAAAAAGAAAAACCAACGAAAATGGTGACACGCCAAAATCGTCAAACTATTAAAACAGAATTAGACTTAAGAGGCTATCGTTATGAAGAAGCGGTTGGAGCTTTAGATCAATATATTGACCAAGCTGTATTAAGTAACTATGAACAGGTTTATATTATTCATGGTAAAGGTACAGGTGCACTTCAAAAAGCAGTTCAAAATCATTTAAAAAAACATAAAAGTGTTCAATCTTTTCGTGGTGGACTGCCAAGTGAAGGCGGATTTGGTGTTACAGTAGCAGAACTTAAATAATATAAAACTAGAATGTTGATTTTTTTAAAATTTGACGTACAATAAAGCAAGCGTTTAATCTTAACACAAGTTTATGACAAGATTAATAAATAGTGATAAAGATGAGCAAGAGCAATGCAGATATATGGAAAGTCTGTTATAATTTGCTCATCATTTAATATTTAAGGAGGATTGGCAATTATGGCAATCGTAAAAGTTACAGATTCAAATTTTGATGAAAACATTCAATCAGGTGTTAAATTAGTAGATTTTTGGGCAACTTGGTGTGGACCTTGTAAAATGATCGCCCCTGTGTTAGAAGAATTAGCTGGAGACTATGATGGTAAAGCAGACATCTTAAAATTAGATGTAGATGAAAATCCATCTACTGCTGCTAAATATGAAGTAATGAGCATCCCAACTTTAATCGTATTTAAAGATGGAGAAGCAGTAGATAAAGTAGTAGGTTTCCAACCTAAAGAAAACTTAGCAGAAGTTTTAGATAAACATCTATAATATTTAGTACAATTATAAAAGAATGGGGCATTACATGTTATGTAATCGCTCCGTCTTTTTTATGTGAACGTCAAGTT
Organism: Staphylococcus sp. SUC_1.2; assembly: GCF_026222585.1. Classification (NCBI taxonomy): domain Bacteria; kingdom Bacillati; phylum Bacillota; class Bacilli; order Caryophanales; family Staphylococcaceae; genus Staphylococcus; species Staphylococcus sp. SUC_1.2. The sequence continues at coordinate 27,709 of NZ_JANJPM010000019.1, forward strand.
AATAGAAAGGAGGAGACGGATGACCGACTACGAAGAAAAAATTAGAGATAAATTAAGTGTCGTCCCATTTGAACCAGGCTGTTATTTAATGAAAGATCGAAATGACCAAATTATTTATGTAGGTAAAGCAAAACGATTACGAAATCGACTACGTTCTTATTTTACTGGTGCACATGATGCAAAAACTACACGTCTTGTTAGTGAAATTCGTAACTTCGAATTTATTGTAACTTCAAGTGAGACAGAATCATTATTACTTGAGTTGAATTTGATCAAACAATATCAACCTCGCTACAATATTTTATTAAAAGATGATAAAAGTTATCCTTTTATAAAGATTACTAAAGAAAAACATCCTCGTTTACTTGTGACACGTACAGTAAAAAAAGGTACAGGAAAATATTTTGGACCTTATCCTAATGCATATTCAGCACAGGAAACTAAAAAATTATTAGATCGTATTTATCCTTTTAGAAAATGTGATAAAATGCCTGATAAATTGTGTCTATATTATCATATCGGTCAGTGTATGGGACCATGTGTGTATGATGTAGATCAACAAAAATATGCACAAATGACGCGTGAAATTACTGACTTTTTAAATGGAGAAGATAAAACAATTCTTCATAATCTTGAAACACGCATGCTAGATGCTAGTGAGAAGTTAGATTTTGAACGTGCTAAAGAATATAGAGATTTAATTCAACATATTCATAATTTAACTAAAAAACAAAAAATTATGTCTTCAGATAATACAATTAGAGATGTTTTTGGATATAGTGTTTCTAAAGGTTGGATGTGTATTCAAGTATTCTTTATTAGACAAGGAAATATGATTCAACGTGATGCAACAATGATTCCTCTACAACAAACAGAAGAAGAAGAATTTTATACATTCATTGGACAATTCTACAGCTTAAATCAACATATTTTACCTAAAGAAGTACATGTACCGAAAAATTTAGATAAAGATATCATTCACTCTGTAGTTGATACAAAAATTGTTCTACCTGCGCGTGGAACAAAGAAAGAAATGGTTGATTTAGCTAATCATAATGCTGAAGTTGCACTAGAAAATAAATTTCAATTAATCGCTAAAGACGAATCTAGAACGATAAAAGCTATCGAAGAACTTGGTGAAAGAATGGGCATTCAAACACCGATAAGAATTGAAGCATTTGATAACTCAAATATCCAAGGTGTTGATCCTGTTTCGGCAATGGTAACATTTGTGGATGGTAAACCGGATAAAAAAGGATATCGTAAATACAAAATTAAGACTGTGAAAGGTCCTGATGATTATAAGTCGATGAGAGAAGTTGTACGCCGTCGTTATACGCGTGTACTTAATGAAGGTCTTCCATTACCAGATCTTATTATCGTTGATGGTGGTAAAGGACATATGTCTGGTGTCATAGATGTACTAGAAAATGAACTAGGTTTAGATATTCCTGTTGCTGGATTAAGAAAAAATGATAAACACCAAACATCTGAATTATTATACGGTACAAATGCTGAGGTTGTACCTCTAAAGAAAAATAGTCAAGCCTTTTATTTGCTCCATAGAATTCAAGATGAAGTACATCGTTTTGCGATAACTTTCCATCGTCAAACTAGACAAAAAACTGGATTACAATCTGTTCTTGATACAGTAGAGGGTATAGGAAGTAAACGAAAAACAAAATTATTAAGAACATTTGGTTCCATTAAAAAAATGAAAGAAGCTAGTATAGAAGATTTAAAAGCTGCAGGATTACCTAAAAAGGTAGCTGAAAATCTACAATATGCTTTAAAAGAAGATTAATTTCAAAAAAGGGGTATGACTTTGAATTTCATACCCCATACATATAGAAAGAATGTTACAATATAGTTAACAAAAGGCTTATTTTTTTAAGAAAGTATGGAAGCGTTTTCTAAATGAGAAATATTATCATTTTATAGTATTTACACAATTATCATGTAATACTTGTATATCTCATTTATTCGTCTTGTTTTTAATTATATTTACTTTTTTAAGACATACTTGTAGTTATGAAAAATAATAATACTCAATCTAATAAAAAGTAGATGTTTGATTTGTTTAATTTTCAGAAAATTTACAATCATTATAACTATTATATTTTTATGCATACGAGTACTAAATAAAATAGTAAATGCGTTTATAGTACTATCTTAAAAAGAAGCTATTTAAATTTATTATGTTTTATAACAGGGGGGACTCCTTTTGGCTAAGTCTAAAAATGAATTTTATCTTAGACGTCTTCATTCACTACTAGGGATTATTCCGATTGGTGCGTTTTTAATTGTTCATTTAATGATTAACCACCAAGCGACTCAAGGAGCTGAGGCTTTTAATAAGGCTGCAGGCTTTATGGAATCTTTACCATTTTTATTAGTAACTGAACTTATTTTGATTTACATTCCAATTTTATATCATGGACTATATGGTATTCATATTGCTTTTACTGCTAAAGAAAATATCGGCCATTATTCATTATTTAGAAACTGGATGTTTGCGCTACAAAGGTTAACAGGGATTATTGCTTTCGTATTCATCTTTGTACACCTATGGCAAACACGTTTACAAAAACTTTTCTTTGGTAAAGAAATCAGTTATGACATGATGCATCAAACGTTACAAAATCCAATTTGGGTTATCGTGTACATTATTTGTGTTATTGCTGTCATTTTCCATTTTTCTAATGGTATTTGGTCATTCTTAGTAACATGGGGATTTTTACAATCTAAAAAATCACAACGTATTTTCACATGGGTTTCATTAATTATTTTCTTAATTCTGTCATACATAGGTGTGACTGCAATTTTAGCTTTTGCATAAAAAATGAAAGTAATAAAAGCATAGTTATAAAAGGAATCAATAGGTTAGTTTCAGATATATTTTAGGGGAGTGACAATTCTATGGCAGAGAAAAAAATTATTGTTGTCGGAGGTGGCCTCGCGGGTCTGATGTCAACAATTAAAGCTGCAGAACAAGGTGCACATGTGGACTTATTCTCAATTGTACCTGTTAAACGTTCGCACTCTGTATGTGCCCAAGGTGGTATTAATGGTGCGGTAAATACTAAAGGTGAAGGAGATTCACCATGGATTCATTTTGACGATACAGTATACGGTGGAGATTTCTTAGCGAACCAACCACCAGTCAAAGCAATGACTGAAGCTGCACCAAAAATTATCCATTTATTAGATCGTATGGGCGTTATGTTTAATAGAACAAATGAAGGATTGTTAGACTTTAGACGTTTCGGAGGTACACTTCATCATAGAACAGCATATGCTGGTGCAACTACAGGACAACAATTACTTTACGCTTTAGATGAACAAGTTCGTTCTTTTGAAGTTGATGGTTTAGTTACTAAGTATGAAGGATGGGAATTTTTAGGATTAGTTAAAGATGATGAAAATGCAGCAAGGGGTATTGTTGCTCAAAATTTAACTACTTCTGAAATTAAATCTTTCGGTTCTGATGCTGTTATTATGGCTTCAGGTGGTCCCGGTATTATTTTTGGTAAAACAACGAATTCAATGATTAATACTGGATCAGCTGCATCTATCGTATATCAACAAGGCGCTAAATATGCAAATGGAGAATTTATTCAAATACACCCTACGGCAATTCCTGGTGATGATAAATTACGTTTAATGAGTGAATCAGCACGTGGTGAAGGTGGTCGAATTTGGACTTATAAAGATGGAAAACCATGGTACTTCTTAGAAGAAAAGTATCCTGATTATGGTAACTTAGTACCACGTGATATTGCAACACGTGAAATCTTTGATGTATGTATCAATCAAAAATTAGGTATTAATGGTGAAAATATGGTGTATCTTGATTTATCTCATAAAGATCCACATGAATTAGATGTTAAATTAGGTGGTATTATTGAGATTTATGAAAAATTCACTGGTGATGATCCACGTAAAGTACCTATGAAAATATTCCCAGCAGTACATTATTCAATGGGTGGATTATATGTAGATTATGATCAAATGACAACTATTAAAGGGTTATTTGCTGCAGGAGAATGTGATTTCTCTCAACATGGCGGTAACCGTTTAGGTGCTAACTCGTTATTATCAGCGATTTACGGCGGTACAGTAGCAGGTCCAAATGCAATTAAATACGTTGAAAATATCGAAACATCATATACTGAGTTAGATGACAGTATTTATCAAAAACGTGTAGATGAAGAACAAAAACGTTTCGACGAATTACTTAATATGCGTGGTACTGAAAATGCTTATAAACTTCACCGTGAATTAGGCGAAATTATGACAGCTAACGTTACAGTAGTACGTGAAAATGACAAATTATTAGAAACGGATAAAAAAATTGTTGAGTTAATGGAACGTTATCAAAATATTGATATGGAAGATACACAAACTTGGAGTAACCAAGCTGTATTCTTTACACGTCAATTATGGAACATGTTGCAGCTAGCACGTGTTATAACAATTGGTGCGTATAACCGTAATGAATCTCGTGGCGCACATTATAAACCAGAATTCCCAGAACGTAATGACGATGAATGGTTAAAAACAACTTTAGCTGAATATCAAGGTGAATATGAAGCACCTAAATTCACATATGAACCTGTCGATATCAGTTTAATTCCACCACGTAAACGTGACTATACAAGTAAATCTAAAGGAGGTAAAAAATGATGGCTAACAATCAATCAGTAAAAGAAACTCCAGAAGAATTACGTCATACAGATGAACAACATAATCAAGAAACAACACATAAAGAAGAAAAAGACACGCAAAAAACAGTTAAATTAATTGTTAAACGTCAAGATAACCAAGAAGCAAAATCGTATGAAGAAACATTTGAAATTCCTTATAAAGAGAATTTAAACGTGATTGCTTGTTTAATGGAAATAAGACGCAACCCTGTGAATAGTAAAGGAGAAAAAACAACGCCAGTAGTATGGGATATGAACTGCTTAGAAGAAGTATGTGGTGCTTGTTCAATGGTTATTAATGGTCGTGCACGTCAAGCCTGTTCAGCAATTGTTGACCAATTAGAACAGCCGATTCGTTTGGAACCTATGAGTACATTCCCAGTCATTCGTGATTTACAAGTCGATCGTACAAGAATGTTTGATAACTTAAAACGTATGAAGGCTTGGATTCCAATTGATGGTACGTATGATTTAGGACCAGGTCCACGTATTCCAGAAAAGAAACGTCAAACAGCATATGAATTATCAAAATGTATGACGTGCGGTGTATGTTTAGAAGTGTGTCCTAATGTAACACGTAATAATAAATTTATTGGTGCACAAGCTATTTCACAAGTACGTTTATTTGATCTACATCCAACTGGTTCAATGACTAAAGATGAACGGCTGAATGCTTTAATGGGTGAAGGTGGTTTACAAGAATGTGGTAATTCTCAAAACTGTGTTAATGCATGTCCAAAAGGTATTCCGTTAACAACGTCAATTGCAGCAATGAACCGTGAAACATCATTCCATATGTTTAAATCATTCTTTGGTTCTGATCATCAAGTAAATTAAACATGACATATTTGCCAGCAAAGTAAATACTTTGCTGGTTTTTATTAATGGGGAATTCAATACGGATATAAATGTTTATTGAGTAAAATAAAAATGCGCAAAAATATCAATTAATGAATGATTAGGTTTGTCTATGGTAAAATAAACGTATTATGTATTATAAGGATGAATGTAAATGAATAAACCCATTGGTGTCATAGACTCAGGAGTTGGAGGACTAACTGTAGCTAAAGAAATTATGCGACAACTTCCTAATGAGACAATATATTATTTAGGCGATATCGCAAGGTGTCCATACGGTCCAAGACCTGGAGAAGAAGTAAAAACTTTTACGACGCAACTTGCTAATAAACTGATGGAATTTGATATAAAAATGTTAGTCATTGCTTGTAATACTGCAACTGCAGTGGCGTTAGAACATTTACAGCAGTTATTACCAATTCCAGTTATTGGAGTCATTGAACCTGGTGCTAGAACCGCTATTATGACTACAAAAAATCAAAAAGTTTTAATTTTAGGTACTGAGGGCACGATTAAATCAGAAGCTTACCGCCATCATATTAAAAGAATAAACCCAAATGTCGAAGTATATGGGGTAGCATGTCCAGGTTTCGTACCACTCGTTGAACAAATGCGTTATGATGACCCTACAATAACTAGTATTGTAATACATCAGACTTTAAAACATTGGCGTAACACAGATGCCGATACTGTTATTTTAGGCTGTACGCATTATCCATTATTATATAAACCTATTAATGATTATTTTGGTGGAAATAAAAAAGTTATTTCTTCTGGGCTTGAAACTGCACGTGAAGTAAGTGCATTACTTACGTTTAGTAATGAACATGCAAGCTATACGCAACATCCAAAACATCGATTTTTTGCAACAGGTGATACGGTTCATATTAAACATATCATTTCTCAATGGCTGAAATTAGATGTAGAAGTTGAACGTATAAAAGTAGATTAAATTTAAAACAGAAGTGAAAGGAAGATTTAAGTGGCAGACATTGTTATAGCTTCTAACAACAAAGGTAAAATAAATGATTTTAAAGCTATTTTTCCAAATGATAATGTTATTGGCATTTCAGAAATTATAAAGGACTTTGATGTTGAAGAAACAGGCACTACCTTTGAAGAAAATGCACGATTAAAATCTGAAGCGGCAGCTAAAGCACTCAATAAAAGAGTGATTGCCGATGATAGTGGTTTAGAAGTATATGCTCTAAATGGTGAGCCTGGTGTATATTCTGCACGTTATGCTGGTCTTGAGAAAAATGATGAGTCAAATATTGATAAAGTACTTAAAAAGTTAGAAGGTGAGACAAATAGAAAGGCACAATTTGTATGTGTCATTAGCATGAGTGCGCCAAATGAACCAACACATATGTTCAAAGGAACTGTATCAGGAGAAATTACAACAGAACGTAAAGGAAATCATGGATTCGGATATGATCCTATTTTTTATCTTCCAGAGAAGAACAAAACAATGGCTGAATTAACTACAGAAGAAAAAAGCGATGTGAGTCATCGTGGAAATGCAATTAAAGCTTTAAATGAATTTTTGGAGCGTGAAAAATAATGTCTAAATGGTTAATTGTAAGTGATAATCACACAGAATCTGGAATTCTGTATCAATTATACGACTATCATAAAGACGCAGATATATGCTTACATTTAGGAGATTCTGAATTTAAATATAATGATACTGAATTAAGCTTGTATCAACGTGTAAAAGGTAATTGTGACTTTTATCCTGAATTTCCAAATGAAGACATCATTGAAAAGAACAGTGTTAAAGCATTATACACCCACGGTCATCTTTATGGTGTAAATCAAACACGTATGCGTTTGGCTGAAAAAGCACAATCTCTTGGTTGTCAATTTGCGTTTTATGGGCATACACATATAGCTAAATATGAAAAATTAGGCGACGTCCATATTATAAATCCTGGTAGTATTTCACAGTCGCGTAGTAATATAGAAGAAACATACGCAGAACTACTTATAGAGGATGAAAGTAAAAAAGCTACGCTGAATTTTAGAAATAGAGATCATCAAGTCATACAATCAATAGAATTTGAAATTAATTAACTATTAAAAGGGCTAGGACTACAATGCAAGATAGTCTAGTCCTAGCTAATTTCAAATTTGATACCAAACATTTAGTTATTTAGTTTAACTAAATAGCAACGAAGAAAGTATGTGATTAGTTGCAATTATACGTAATTAGTGGAAAATATAAACTTTTTTTATATTAAAGCTATTGCTAAATAAGATTTCTTTAGATATAATAATACTTGTGTTAAAAAATAATGTCCTGGTAGCTCAGCTGGATAGAGCAATGGCCTTCTAAGCCATCGGTCGGGGGTTCGAATCCCTCCCAGGACGCTAATAAGCCCCGTTAACCGTTGTGGTTACGGGGTTTTTGCTATGTTTGGGGAAAATTTGGTGAAAACAATTTAAAGTTTATTCAAAAACTCAATCATATTTTTATCTTCACGTTCATAAGTTTCTTCTAATAAGTGTAGGTAAACAGATTGTGTGACCAATGTAGAAGCATGACCTAATCTTTTTGATATATAATGTAGACTATAACCATTATGAATTAACACAGACGCATGTGTATGCCTCAAGGCGTTTATCGTAATAGATTTAATGCCTAAGTGTACACATGCTTTTTTTAATACCTTATTTACAGCAGTATTTGATATAACATGGCCATTTACTGTAAATACATAGCCATTAATATTGGCTGATTTTTTCTCAATAAACTTTTTCACTTTATTTAGTGTATTCGTATCAATAGAGATAATACGATCTGATGTTTCTGTTTTTGTCCCAGGTAAATGGATTTTATTGTCACCTAAGTAAAAATCATCACGCTGCATGTTTGCTATTTCAGAAAAGCGTCCTCCAGTCACTAATGCCATTAACAATACTAATGATGATGTAGTATCTTTTTGTTCTAAATAATGCTTAAGTTTCACATATTCAGTATGGCTAATAAACTTCAAATCTTCACTTTTGCTAGGATTACCACCTGTGACAGTCGCTTTATATGTAGGATTACGCATAATTAAGCCTTCATGTATTGCCTGGTCACATACATTCCTTACATAACTATTTAATTTTCTTGCAGTTTCTCTATTGTGATTTTTACCATATTCATATCTATTTGACATGTGATGAGGTAAAAGGTGTAATTGCTGTATCCTATCTGTAGAATGGATTATTGAGAGTAGAGAAAATTTACAAAAGTATAAAGATAGATCTAAAGTTAATATGAATATTTTTAAGGAAATTATTAGTAAATACTCAAAATCAGATCAAATAGCTATAATGACTTATATGAATTCTAACGGTCGACTTAGACCAACAAAATTAATAGATAGATTATGTGAAGAAATTTTTGAAAGAACAAATCAAAAACGAGGTCAACGTTTTAAAAAACAAGAAAGAAAAAGAATATTGAACATTATGAGTATGAGAAAGCCTATTAACACAATGAATAAACCAAAAGGTGCGTGACTACTATTGCTGCATGACATAGCAACGGTTAAATGAATATTGAAGAATACCGGAAAAATAAAAGGCAAAGTAATATAGAAGTTGTAGATACATCAATAGAAGACTTTTTCTCTCTTGATACTAATGTGAGTGATGAAGTGCAAAATTTAAATGTAGAAAACCATGTATATATCAATAACTTAATAGATGAAGTTAATTTGATAGCAACAGATAGAGAAGTTAGTGTTTTTTGGTTAATCATTAGTGGTAGGGAATTAAATGATATGGAAAAAATATTTAATCTAACTGTTCAAAGAATAAGACAAATATTCGATGAAACAATAGAGAAGTTATTTTATTGAACAGTTTTATAATAAAAAAGAACGACACGAACGACGGGTATAAAAAAGGCTATTCAAATAACAACATAATATGAGTGATCTAACCAGTAACAATTGAGAATATTTTTTACAAAGTATTTATTTTAAGACTGTATTCATTAGGTGCGGTCTTTTTTATTTACAACATGTCAAAACCTTATATTTTAGGAAGTTTTAGCAATAGCTTGAATTTGTAAAAAGCGTATATTTAATTGAGTATTAGTAACTTCATGATTATTTATAGCTTATAATTAAGACTAGGCAATACTTTGTGAGATGAGATAACCTGTGGCCAGATGTTAATTCGTCTGGTCTTTTTTGTGTAATATTACGGGTAGTCCGTCTATCCTTTTGAGTAGCAGCTTATTTGATTAGACTTTTTTTGTGACCAAAATTATTTCTCATAGAAGAGCATGAGTCTATTTTCATTAATAAATAATTAAGGTATTGATATTTTGCAGTACTCTTTATTCTGTATTTAGTATTAAATAAGAGTTTAATTTGTTAGTATCTAAAGTAAAGATTTGTTTTTCTATTTTTTAATTTTAGCTTTTATTTGCGTTCTCAGAGCTATTAAATAAAAATATATATGAATTCCTCTAAATGCTCTAAAAAGTATCTTAAAATTGCAAATAAGGGTATTTAAAAGGAGAGATTTAAATCATGAAAATAAGTCAGTGGATAATAAGTTTAGTAGTTGGAATTTTGATATTTTTAGTTGTTTTTTTTATAGGGAATAACTCATTCTCTGTGGCTTTATTATGTGGAGTTGTTGGTTTTATTGGTAATGCGTTAATAGGTTGGAATGCTAGACGAAAAATGTAAGTCATGCATATATGTCGAGAAAATTTATTGATGTTGAGTGGAACTATTTTGGAATAAAGCAATTTTATTTTTTGAGAAGAAAACAAAAGGAGTTTTTACATGAAATTCGGAAATTACAAAATTGATTCGTTTTACTTAATTATGATTATAGGTTTTTTAGTTACTTCTTTATTTTTTCCATTTATGCTTTTGTCTGTTCTTGTCTTATTGATTATTGGTTTAGAAAAAGTTGATAAAAAGGGTTAATTTTTGATTTTGCTTTTTGAAACGAGTTTCTTCTTGTCTTGATACTATGTAGAAATAACTTTTTAAAAATATGAATAGATACTGATATATCAATGTTTCTCTTTGCTTTTTTACATTTTAAGAGACGTTAAATAGTTCATAAACTGTATAAAATACCCTAAATGCTCAAAAAAATACCTTAAAATTGCAAATAAGGGTATTTTAGATTTAAAAAACTCTCATGATAATATTTGGTAAAAAGGAATGGTTTTATGACTGCTATGTTGATATCGATTATAGGTATGTGGTTTTGTATTGGAATGGCATTTTTGGCTATCAGGAGGAGTAAAAATAAAAAGTAAAACGCGCATTTATGACGAGAAAATTTATTGATGTTGAGAAGAACTTTTAACTAAATTCACAGATGTGTAGTGACATAGCATGCCTTATACGACAATTAATTCGTTGATTTTGGTTTAATAAGGATTCAGAGACTCAAAGTTAATAAAACAACTGGATTAAAGCGTTATTACTTTATAATTTAATCTGCTTAGAAAGGAGTTTTTTATGAATAGTAATTATGATTCTATCGATTTTTTAAATGAAATACCGTTGTTTGATTATAAATTTTCTTTGATAACTCATGAATTTGAGCAATGGAATCAAGAATATGAGGCTTTTAATTTTGAATTTAGTGGAGTTGAATTTAAAAGTCGATTAGCTAAAAAAACTCCTAAAAAATCAGGTTATTTTGTTGCGTTTTGGTGCAAGAATGATATTAATAAAAACAGACCTTTTAATTTTGATGAATCAAAAGATAAGTTAATTATTAACATTTTAGATGGATCTAAAAAAGGTCAATTTATATTTCCTAAAGAGCTATTAGTTAAAAAAGGGATTATTAGTTCGGAAAACCATAAAGGAAAAATGGCTATTCGTGTTTATCCTAGTTGGGAACAGAATTCGAATAAAACAGCAGTTAGTACTCAAAAATGGCAAATCCCGTATTTTTTAGATTTTAGTAAGGGTTTTGATAAGAAAAAAATTAAGAAATTATATTTAGGTTGAGTTTGGTTTTAAAAATGAGTTTATTCATGTATTGATGTTAATACTTAAGATGAAAAATAAATGTAAGTGTGATGTATAAACTTTTTTACTAACATAAAAGTAAGCGTTTTCTATTTATATTTAGAACTGTTTATAAGATAATGCATGTAGCTACTAAACTTACTACTCAAAATCGATTATCCTTTAATAAACTGACTGTATCCGTTGGGTGCAGTCTTTTTATTTATAACTTGTCAAAACTTTACATTTCATAAAGTTACAAACGGACTTAAAAGTACGCTTGTAAACCAGTACCTTAAATTAGGGAAGTGGTTAGATAAGACAATAAAGGACGCCTCAAATTAAGGCTACCTTAGAAAGCTGATACGTTAAGTTACCGTATTAGAAAAAACAAAAGCGAGCTTATTAATCAATAAAAAGCTAACGCACTAAGTTAGTGCATTAGAAAACCGAAATGTCGGTTATCTAATTCTGAAAAGCCGTTTGTGGCTTCTCTGCGTAGTCAAAATGGCAACGCAGCTATTTCTTAACTAAATGACGATTTATATAGATTATCTACGTACCTAAATTGAGTACGCAGCAACAAAATGATCTAATAGCGAATTTCATTCCCAAAATATTGGGAATGAGATTGTAAATATTTTACAGATACTGTAAACGTTGTAGACAAATATATAAATAATGAGATAATAGCGAAAGAGGTTTGATGACCTCTAAAGTCTTTATGTTACATATAGAGTTTTTACTCTACCTCTACTACATAGGAGCTAGCCTTAATTGGTTAGCTTCTTTTTTTATTTATACGCTGCCGTAACCATTCGTGACGGTAGCTGCATGAACAATTCGTTCAGTCATGTATAAAAGGGAGTAGGGAAACACGACGCCCTTTGTTAGTTGATCTAAGTAAGGAGTGAACGAAACATTATCCCCTTATTCATGGGGTCGTGAAACGCTACCCCATAGATGAGATATAACGTAACAACCGCTTCGATACATAGACACATTTCCAATTTAAGCATATGTTAATACACGGGTGCAGTCCTAATTTAGGACTACAAATAAATTATTTGCAATGATATATTAAATAAAAATATATCATTGATTGAAGGAGTTTAAATAGAATGAAAAAAACTTTTTGGGCAATATTAGTTCTAATCTCATTAGGCGTTATTGCTTTCACAGTTATAGGTTTATTTATTGGATTTAATAATAGTAACGACGATGTATTTGTAGGTCTTTGTACATTGTACACAGGAATATTAGCTATAACAGGAGTTTGTTTTACTATTTTTAATAGTCAAAAACTTAAAAATAAAGAACTATTAAATGAGTTAGATCAAAAATCAGAATGGCGTAAAGAATTAATGAATATTGCTGCTAAGCCAGTAATACAATTAGAAGATGTATATAGAATTTTAGCTTCGCTTAGATTTTTGCCTAAAAGCAAAGATGAAGTGGAGGGTAATAAGAAAAAAAATATAAAAGAATCTGAGCAAAAAGATTTTGATGAGATTTCTAATTATATCTATAAAGAGTTAATTAAGAAAATTAGTGATTTTTATTTCAATAATAATATAAATATAAACAAGACATTAGAAAAAGAAAAATCAGAAAAAGAAATTTCATGTTATAACTTTAATATTTTAAATAGTGAAGAAATACGACAGTATGTGAAATTTTTACTTAAACATCACTGGGAATATAATCAAAGTGAAAAAGATAAGGAAGATTTTATGAAAAAAGAGAGGAAGGAGTTTTTTAAAGTAATAGATCAAATAGATGAAATTACTGAAGATGAAAAATTTGAAAATCTTTTTAAATTTGGATATGAAACTATAAGTGATGAGGTAACAGGATATAAAACATTTGAAATTACAGTGAAAAAAATAGATGAAAATATAGCAAAATATATCTCAGACTGTAAAAGTAATAATAAAATAATTGTTAAAAATTTAACTTTAGATAAAAAAGGCTGTAAAACAATATTGAAAGGACAGTATAAGAGCAATAAATAATAAGCTTGTTAATTTAGCAATGTGTTTTAAAATATATTAAGTAACTTATATTAGTATCTAGTATTAAAATAGGGTATAATTAAAGTGTGTAGTTACAGCTAATGTCTTTCCCCGATATTAGCTGTTTTTTTAATTTACACTCTTTTTATTTTGTACAACTAAATATATAATAAAAAATAACTACACATGAAAGAGGTTATGGGGAAATGCCTAAGCAAAAAATAGTGAATTTTAATTTATTTTTTACTTGTTCATTAGAGAATGAACAAGAAGCTTCTTATTTACCTTTAAGTGATTTATTTGAAGCAATAAGAATTGACTATGAAAACGATACTAATTACAAAGTTGTAAAAAATTATAATTTTGATCCAATAAGAATAAAAAAATAGAGCCACCTAATAAAAGTGGTTATTATCATATAGTTATGGAAAGATTAGACGATACGAGATATCAAAAAACTACCATATATGGTGATTCAATAGACATCGATTTAGAAAAAAATGAATACATAGGCCATGAGATAAGCATTTTGTACGATCCAGCAAACCATACTATGTTAATTCAAAGAAATATAAGTTCTTTAAGTCCATCTGGAATTGAAAAATATATAGATAGTGTATTATTTGATTACTATGAGAAAATTATGAATTTTAAACTTGTTCCAGCTGTTGATAATGATGCTTTTGATAAAGCAAAAAATTCTAATACTTTTAAACAATTAGTTTTGAAAGTAAAAGGTGACAAAAGCGATGATTTACTTACGGGTTTAATGAAAGGTAGAAAATATAAGGGAGTTAGTACAGTTGAAATAACGGTAACAACTGAGCGTTCTCGCAAGGCAGAGTTAAACAGTAAAACTACTAAAGATTTATTAGATGAATGGATAGATGACGATGAGGTAGAAAAGCTAAAGGTGAGGGCTATAGAAAAAGAATTTTCTAATGTAGAAACAGTTGATTTGTTAAAGCAAAATATTAAAAGATCCATCATTTATGAATATAGAGATGCTGGAGAACTAAATGCAAATAATATATTTTTAGATATGCTAAGAATTTATAGAGATAACGATGATGCGTTATCTTTGTTATTAAAATAAAAAACGGTGAGATTAATAATGAAAATAACTGATTTCTTTTTTTTAATATACTTTATAATCGGTATTGTTGTATTCGTCACTTTAGAGATGTGCGTGGAAACAAGTAATGATAATATACAGAAAACTGTAGAAATAATTTTAAATACATCTAGTATAACAATGGGTTTTTTTGCTACAGTATTTACTTTTATTTTTGGGTTAAAAGATAATAATATTCATAACGAAATCATGAAATCTACCTCTAAAAAAAGACAATATAAATTTTTAAATGGTTGTATAATAACATTAGGTTTCTTACAAATTATTTTCGCATTCATAACTATTCTTTTATTAACAATGAAAACGGCTGATCAAAAGTCTATATCTAGTTATTTAAGTCAGTATGTAACTTTTAATGTAACTCATGTTTTTTTTAATTTCGTACTCTCAATGACGTTTATATTTTTTTTATTTTTCGGAACATATTTATTATTATTATTGAATATGGTATTTCAAAATCCTGATAAGGAAATGAAAGAAAAAGAAATGCCTGATATTAAAAAAAGGAACACTAATTAGAATGAATTATTAGCACACGGACAAGTTAAATATCTCATTTTAAACGTCACTTTCGAGTGGCGTTTTTTTGACAATTAGAAAGTAAAAAATAATAAGGGTAGGTGGACTACCCTAAAAATTATTTAATTTGAATATTTTTCTTCGTAATAATTGATTGCATCAAGTTTTTGTTGTGCATCTTCACCTTCATAAGTGCCTTTTAATATTTCGTTTCTTGTTTGGATTTCACCCGAAGACAAACCGCCAGCATTATTGCGCCACTCTTGGTTAGGCATATTCATATATGGATTATTTGGATCGTAAGTAGGATCTGATAATTCTTGGTTTTTTTGTTCTAATCGTTCAATTTCTTTCATGCCTTCATCGTATCTTTGTTGTTCTTCAGGCGTCCAATCATCATCAGTTGAAACCGGATGGCTAGCATTATATTCATCACTGTGTTTAGTACTATCGTATTCGCCATTTTGTTGAGCTTGTTGTTGCTCTTGAGTTGCAGGTTGTTGAGATTGAACTTGTTCATTTGTAGCAGTTTCTTGTGTGTTTTGTTCTTCAGTAGAATTATCTTCTTGTGTAGATTTGTTATCTTCATTTTCTTGAGTTTTCTTTTCTTCTTTAGACTTTTTATCCTCTTTAGTGTTCTTATCTTTTTTATCGTCAGTTTTCTTTTCGGTAGTGCTTTCTGATTTTTTATTTTCATCTTCCTTTGTATCATCTTGACTACAAGCGCTTAATACAAGTGTAGCTGCAAATAATGTTCCTAATAACTTTTTCATATGTATTCCCCTTTAATTTATTTATTCGCTATTTGTCTTAACAGCTCAATAATTTCATCATTTTGTTGCATTACTTTGTGATTTTGATTTAATAGATCGTTGTGTTGTTTAATAAGAGTATCTAGTTGTGCAATTTGAACAAAGTTTTGTTTTTGTTGAGACATATAATAATTATATGTAGCTTGTTTTTCCATGTTAAAAGTAAAAGTACCTAGAGCGTGATAAAAATTGTCAAAATTAGCGAATATTGACTGTTTATCAAAAGCGTTTTTAGTAGTACTTGTAGGCTCATTAATACCTTGTGTCTTAAAGAATCTAATTAACTTTTCATCTTTTTTCTGTTCATTTTCTTTATTATTTTCAATTTTTTTATTGCTAGCTTCTATTTCTTCATCTCTTTTTAATTGTTTATCTTCAAATTCAATTTTACTTATTCTATCTCTCAAAATCTCTATAGCATCACTTTCCGATAAATCGACAGGTTCTTCGTTTATGTAAAATAAAATTAAATAATCTTTTTCTTTTCTAGATAAAGATTTAAAAATTTTCAACTCATCTTTGTCTAAAGATTTCTTATATTTACTTTCGTTCCAACTAATTTTAGTCTGGTCTTTAAATGAAATCATTCATCTTCCTCCTTATTCTATATCCTTATATTCAAACACTCGTAGTGGCTCAAACTGAATAACTTAATTACCATGTCGAATATATAAATAATTTTATCATTTTACTAATTTAAAATGTATAATGTATAAAAAATATTAAGTTGTTAATTATTTTAAGACGCTGAGAGAAGCTCTGTGTTGCAGTGAGAAATAAAAAGACGGATATTGATACTAAAGAAGTAAAAGAAGTTAAATATTCTTATTCAAATTCTGAAAGAGTAACAAGTATTAAAGTAGATAATATAGATGAATTGGAAATCTATGATGCAGCAAATTATGTATTTGTTGGTAATTCAACTATGGTAATTAGAGGTAATGAAATTCAGTATGTATAACTTTTTGAATCATAATTTAAATATTTAATATTATTTGGGGAAAATTTGGGGAAAATAATTTGAAAATATATTAAAAGTTATGAAAAGGAATTAGGTAAAAATACTAATATTATAGGTTTTTAAAAGACTATCAAATGTTATAAAAGGTTAATAAATCCCTCCCAGGACGCTAATAGCTTTTAATTAAGCATATTTTCATTTCAAGAACGCTGTAATGACGGCGTTCTTTTTATTTTGCCTATTAATTAAATATCATAGTCTATTAATTTTTAGGGACTTTTCAGGGACCCAAGTCCCCAACTACATTGCATTGATTATTTCTACCGCTTTTTGATTTTCTTCTTTATATTGTTCTTCTAGTAAATGTTAATATACATCTGTTGTAACTGAAATGTTTTTATGACCTAATCTTTTTGAAATGTAATAAATAGATACACATTTTGCTAAAAGATAAGAGCAATGTGTATGTTTTAACGTATGAAAAGTTATTTCTTTTACTCCTAGATCATTACAATATGCTTTTAATCTTTTATTAACTGCATTAATAGTCAAATTACCAAAAATGCTACCGTCAATCGTTGCTGGTAACTTTGAAACAGATTGTACGATAAATTTCATATCATCTTTACTCACTTCTACGTATCTAGGTGATGAGTCTGTTTTGTGTTCGTCTGTATATATTTCATTTTTAACTTGATTAAGATATTCTCTTTTTAAATTTAACGCACCACTAACACGACAACCTGTGCAAATCATAATATATAAAACTAATGAAGATGCATTATCTTTAGTTTTTAAGTATTGTTTCAATTTCTCATAATCTTCTAGGTTGATAAATTTGCTATCTTCACTTTTGTTAGGGTTGCTTGCTTTATAATTCACTTTGAATGTAGGGTTTTTAGTTATTATGCCTTCATACACTGCATCATCTAATGATGTTCTAATATAACCGTTTGATTTTCTTATCGACTCTTTAGAATGAGATTTAGAAAAATCATTTATGAAATTTTGATAGTGATACCTAGAAATATTTTTTAAAGACTTTTTACCGATACTATGCTCACTTATATATTTTATAGCTGAAGCATAAGATTTGTATGTTCTAGGGATTACAGTGGATAATTTGAACGTTTCACACCATGTTTTAAAATATTCATTCAAAGTTAGATTAGGTTGGTAGTCAATACCATTATTTAATTCACTCATTCTTTCTAGTCTAGCAGCATCAGCTTCTCTTTTTGTTCTAAATCCTTTTTACGAGACCGTTTACCTTCATATTTAAATTCATACTACCATTTTTTATCGTCATAACAACGTGTTTTCATATAATCACCTCAAAAAGTAAAAAATAATAAGGGTAGGTGGACTACCCTAGTTATTAATTTCCATATTTATCTTGATAATAGTCTAAAGCGTCAAGTATTTGTTGACCATCATTACCATCATATTCTCCTTGTTCGATTTGATATTGAAGTTGTTTCTCACCTGAGGATAATCCATCACCAGTGTTATTTCTCCACTCTTGGTCTGGCATATTCATGTAAGGATTATTTGGATCGTAATTAGTATTTGAATCATTAGATTGAGAGTTATCAGATTGTTCGTTTACATCTTCTGGATCAATCAAACCATAATCTGTTCCTCCAGGAATATTTTCTTTATCCCATTCATATATTTCTTCTTTTGTAGGTTCATGATTATCAGACTGTTGCTGACCGTTATTAGTTTGTTGTGTTTGCTGTTGCTCTTGAGTTGCAGTTTCTTGTGTTTGTTGTTGAGATTGAACTTGTTCACTTGTCGCAGTTTCTTGTGTGTTTTGTTCTTCAGTAGAATTATTTTCTTGTGTAGATTTGTTATCTTCATTTTCTTGAGTTTTCTTTTCTTCTTTAGTTTTTTTATCCTCTTTGGATTTATAATCTTCTGATTTCTTTTCGGTTTTACTTTCCGACTTAGTATCAGAATTTTTGTTAGATGTGTCATCATTACCACACGCACCTAAGATTAAAGCACTACTAAAAATTAAAACTAAAAACTTTTTCATATATGTTTCTCCTTATTTATAAATTAAGGGTAGACAAGCTACCCCATAAATTAATCGTCTAAATGATCCACTGCATATTGTGCTTCTTCTTCTGTAAACTTATCGCCAGAACTAGAAATTAATTGATCATAAATTGTATCTTTAGACATATTCATGTCTTCTTTATAAGATTTTGCACTTTCTAATGCGTTTTCCTTGTAATTGGCTTTCAAGTGATCAATCGCATATTGTGCATCTTCTTCTGAGAATTTGTCTCTAGCACTAGAAGTTAACTGTTCATAAATTCCATCTTTAGACATATGCATTCCATCTGCGTAGTTTTTAGCTGAATTTAATGCTGCAGTTTGTTCTTTAGAAGCATTTTTATCTTCTTTGATTTCTGAACTATCTTCATTCATTTGTTTATCTACTTCGTTGACAAAGGCTCCAGTACATGATGTAAGACTTATAATTAATAATATTAATAAAACTAAACAACCACCACAGCCCCAAAGCCAACCTTTTTTACGTTTTTTCTTTTTCTCTTCTTCTTGCTGTTTTTGATATTCCTGAAACTGTCTAAATTTTCTTTCTTCTTGTTCGTTATTAAATTTTTCTTCCATGATTTTTCTTCTATATGTAGATTAAGCCTTTATATTCATTCATATTCTAAAGTGCATCGCTCAATTGATTATAAAACCACCATCTTTAATATGTAATATTCATATATCTTTATATTCAAATACTCGTAATGACTCAAATTGAATATCATAATTAGAGTAACTAGTTCCAATATCCAAATTTATTTACACTACAATTTCCTATAATGATTATTTTATATTGAGAATTATCTTACTAAAAAATATAGAAAGATTAATTAACTTCACATGCGTAATTATCCCCATCTCTATCAAATTTTGATGTATAGGCAGGGTGGTTAGCAGGAACGCCATTAGGGTGAACTTTTCTTAATGCAGTGCAATTAGGGAAAGTTTCAACGTTGCTAGTTGATTGTTCAGTATCGTTAGATTGACTATCATTTGATAAAGAGTTATCGACTTGATTTTCAATAGTGTTATTTTCGTTGTTGTTTGATGTATTCACTTCTTTATTATCATCATTATCCTCTTTAAATGCTGAATCTAGGCTCCATATACCAATTTTTTCAGCTTTTGCTTGTTCTTGAGATGATTCTAGAGTTTCTAAATATCTTGTATTAGGTGGATAAACATAAGCGACTTTTGCTAAACCTTCTCTGATTAAAATATTATTTAGCATTTCCCCGTCAACATATATATATGCTAATTTTCGATTATATTTATCTTCTTTTTGACCAACGTCAAACTCTATTTCTATATTTTTAGCTTTATTTAATAATTTAGCTGTTCTATCAGATGCTTCTTGACCAAATGGTTGCTTACCAACTCTTGGATGTTTAGTTTCAGGTGTATCTATAAGTAAAAATCTAAATGTTTCGGTTTTTCCATTATAGATAAACTTTGCCGTATCACCATCAACAGTAGAACTTAATTTTACTGGTATCTTATTCGTTGTACCTATGTCGGTTTCATCATTATCTTTATCTTTTTCTTCAGATCTCTCAATACTATTATTTTGTGATACAGATCGTTCATTTTCTTTATAATTTTTCTTACTTTCTTTTGAAGCATTATTTTTATTTGTATCTTCAGTTTTTTTAGGCTTATTTTTTTCTTCACTTATTTTATCTGTATTATCGTTGTTATTATCATCTGAAAATATAGCAGAACAGCCACCAATCAATAATAAAATTAAAAAGATGATACCAAAACAGCCTAGGCAGCTTAAACAGCCATTAGTTTCTTTTTTATTTTGATTTACTTCCATCATGAGTACTCCTCAATTAGTTAAATTATTAAAATAACAATACTATTAAGTTATGTGTTTTAGTATTCATTAAACACTATTATTAAGAATAAAGATTTATTAATTATAGATTTTGAATATCGGAAGGTATGCATTTATTTGTTGAATAAGTAAATAAAAGATCATGTTCAAATGGTAAATAAAATATATAAGTTAAATTAATTATGTTTAACATGTAAAAAAGAATATATATAATATACGTTCTAACTTTTATTGTTTACTTTTTTTAATTCAATTGATGCATCCTCATATTTTACGTAGGAATTACTTTTAACATCACCACCTTATAACCATTTAATTAAATTTACTAGAATAAATATAATGAAAATATACACTTTTGGATTATATCATATATTTATGTATTAAATATTTTTAATTATTTTATTTTTATAATCTAAAAAACTTTGACGAGATAGACATATTTGAATTCCTAACTGTGAATATAAATTTTTAAATTTTACAGTTTTGATGATTTAAGTATAAGTTACGGAAAATGACACAAGTATCTAAATAAACCCTTTATAGTAAAGATAACAAAACGATAGTTAAACAAAACAAAGCAAGCAATACAGTAACCTATCGTTTTAGAATTTTACCAATTAATTTCTAAGGAGTGTATGAAATGGAAGGTTTATTTAACGCAATTAAAGATACAGTAACTGCAGGTATTAATGGTGATTGGACAAAATTAGGTACAAGTATTGTTAGTATCGTAGAAAACGGTGTAGGTTTAGTGAGTAAATATTTAGGTTTCTAATTTAAAGATAATTATAAATAGTACAAAGGAGATAACAAACATGGATAAATTATTCGACGCAATCAAAAATACAGTAGACGCAGGAATTAACCAAGATTGGACAAAATTAGGTACAAGTATTGTTGATATCGTATCAAGTGGCGTAAGCATTCTAGGTAAATACTTAGGATTCTAATATAATAATATTTAAAAATAAAAACAGAATGGAGAAATTCAAATGACTAAATTAGTAGAAGCAATTAAAAATACAGTAGACGCAGCACAAAACCAAGATTGGACAAAATTAGGTACAAGTATTGTTGACATCGTATCAAGTGGTGTAGGTATCTTAAGTAAAGTATTCGGATTTTAATTAATTATTAATTACGTATAAAGGAGTTATTAATATGGATAAATTATTCGACGCAATCAGAAATACAGTAGACGCAGGAATTAACCAAGACTGGACAAAATTAGGTACAAGCATTGTTGACATCGTATCAAGTGGCGTAAGCATTCTAGGTAAATACTTAGGATTCTAACGTAATAATATTTAAAAATAAAAACAGAATGGGGAAATTCAAATGACTAAATTAGCAGAAGCAATTGCAAATACTGTAACAGCAGCACAAAATCAAGACTGGACAAAATTAGGTACAAGTATTGTTGACATTGTATCAAGTGGTGCAAGTGTATTAGGTAAAGTATTTGGTTTCTAATACTTAATAGCAAGTATTC
>NZ_JANJPM010000020.1:0-48455 GCF_026222585.1 Staphylococcus sp. SUC_1.2
TAATGATGAGAGCAAGAAAAGATATTCAAATAGAATTCTTTCTTGCTCTTTTTTTATTTATCTTTACTCACTATCTATCGTATAACAATATATACTTGTTTTTAAATCATCATTGCGTATGATAAAATTATAGAGATTTTAGAAAGAGAGGAAGTTAGCTTATGACTAAACCTATTGTAGCAATTGTAGGTAGACCTAATGTGGGGAAGTCTACAATTTTTAATAGAGTAGTAGGTGAACGTGTATCAATTGTTGAAGATACTCCAGGTGTTACGCGTGATCGTATTTATTCTTCAGGCGAATGGTTAACACATGAATTTAATATCATTGATACTGGAGGCATCGAAATCGGAGATGCACCTTTCCAAACACAAATAAGAGCTCAAGCAGAAATCGCTATTGATGAAGCAGACGTTATTATCTTTATGGTAAATGTGAGGGAAGGTCTCACTCAAAGTGATGAAATGGTGGCTCAATTACTTTATAAATCAAAAAAACCTGTTGTTTTAGCAGTAAATAAAGTAGATAATCCTGAAATGAGAAGTGATATTTTTGATTTTTACTCTTTAGGTTTTGGCGATCCTTATCCAATTTCTGGTTCACATGGTTTAGGTCTAGGTGATTTATTAGATGAAGTCGTTAAACATTTTAAAGAAGAAGATAGTGATCCATATGATGATGACACTATTCGTTTATCTATTATTGGCCGTCCAAATGTGGGTAAATCTAGTTTAGTAAATGCCATTTTAGGTGAAGAACGTGTTATTGTATCAAATGTAGCAGGTACAACTCGAGATGCTGTAGATACTGAGTATAGCTATGATGGACAAGATTACGTGTTAATAGATACAGCAGGTATGAGAAAAAAAGGTAAAGTATATGAGTCAACTGAGAAATACTCTGTATTAAGAGCTTTAAAAGCAATTGAGCGTTCAAATGTGGTGTTATTAGTTATTGATGCCGAAGAAGGAATTATTGAACAAGATAAGCGCGTTGCTGGATATGCTCATGAAGAAGGAAAAGCAATGGTGATTGTTGTAAATAAATGGGATGCTGTAGAAAAAGATACTAATACCATGAAAAAATTTGCTGATGATGTACGTAATCAATTTCAATTTTTAGATTATGCACCTATCGCTTTCGTATCGGCAAAAGAGCGACTACGATTAAAAACACTTTTCCCTTATATAAGAGAAGCAAGTGAAAATCACAAAAAACGTGTTCAAAGCTCAACACTTAACGAGGTGGTGACGGATGCAATTTCAATGAATCCTACACCTACAGATAAAGGTAGACGTTTAAATGTCTTCTATACCACTCAAGTGGCTATTGAACCACCAACATTTGTGGTTTTTGTAAATGATGTTGAGTTAATGCATTTTTCTTATAAACGCTATCTTGAAAATCAAATTAGAGATGCATTTGGTTTTGAAGGAACGCCTATTCATATCATCCCTAGAAGAAGAAACTAAGAGGAGAGATTAAGATGACTAAGATTACAGTTTTTGGTACAGGAAGTTTTGGTACTGCATTAGCAAATGTTTTAGCAGAGAATGGCCATTCAGTTTTAATGTGGGGAAAAAATGAAAATACTGTAGATGAAATTAATCAATCTCATCAAAATAAACGGTACCTGAAAGACGTAACATTAATTGAAACAATTAAAGCAACAAATCAATTAGAACAAGCAGTTAATTTTTCAGATATATTTTTAATTGCTTTACCTACAAAAGCAATTAGAGACGTTGTGACTGAAATTAATCAACATATTAAAACTAAAAAAACATTTATTCACGTTGCAAAAGGTATTGAAAATGAAACATTTAAACGTGTATCAGAAATGATTGAAGATTCAGTATCTAAGAACCATAAAAATGGTGTAGGGGTACTATCTGGACCAAGTCATGCTGAAGAAGTTGTAATTAAGCAACCTACAACTGTTGCAGCTTCGTCAAAAGATGAACACATAAGTAAACTTATTCAAGATTTATTCATGAATGATTACTTACGAGTATATACTAATAATGATTTGATAGGTGTAGAACTAGGTGGTGCACTTAAAAATATTATTGCTGTAGCAAGTGGTATTGTTGCTGGAATGGGTTATGGTGATAATGCTAAAGCTGCTTTAATGACAAGAGGTTTAGCTGAGATTAGTCGACTAGGTGAAAAGCTAGGGGCTGATCCTATGACTTTTCTAGGTCTTGGTGGCATTGGTGATTTAATTGTAACGTGTACGTCTACTCATTCAAGAAATTATACTTTAGGATATAAATTAGGAAAAGGTAAAACGACTGAAGAAGCACTTAACGAAATGAATATGGTTGTTGAAGGAATTTATACAACAAATTCAGTATATCATTTAGCAAAAGCTCAAAATATTGATATGCCAATAACCAATGCTTTATACAAAGTATTATTTGAAGATAAACCAGTGAAAGATAGTGTGAAGGATTTAATGGGACGAGATAAAAAAGCTGAATAAAGTGTAATTTTGCTATTTAACGCAAATATTTTATAAAATTATTCACGAAATACTGATAATTCAACGTTTTAAGTATATAAATCGTTGCGGTAAAGGGAATTATTGTGTTAAAGTCATACCATAATGATATAAATTTATCATTATCATTCATCTGGAGGTGAACTCATAATGAATAAAACTGACTTAATCAATGCGGTTGCAGAACAAGCTGATTTAACTAAAAAAGAAGCTGGTTCAGCAGTAGACGCTGTTTTCGAATCAATTCAAAACTCACTTTCTAAAGGTGAAAAAGTTCAATTAATTGGTTTCGGAAACTTCGAGGTACGTGAACGTGCTGCACGTAAAGGACGTAACCCTCAAACAGGTAAAGAAATCGAAATTCCTGCAAGTAAAGTTCCAGCATTCAAAGCTGGTAAAGCATTAAAAGATGCTGTAAAATAATTTACTTAAAAAAGCCCTATAAGGGCTTTTTATTTTATATATTGTTTAATTCTAAATACATATGTTTTATTTATAATTGTACAATTCACTGTGAAGCGTCTGTGAAGTTATTTTCGTCATAAGCACTATATTTTATTTTTATGAATATAATGTTAATATGTATATTGATACTAACGTGAGGTGTGAACATGGAAAGAACATTAAGCAAATTAAATAGACAAATTACTCAAAGGCTTAAAGGAATTAATGAATATGAAGCAATTCACATTAATAAAGGATTAAGTGATGTTTTAGATCATTTTAATATTCCAGAAAATGCTAAACTTGCCTGCCTCACTATTGATACTTCAATGAAGCATCTAGATGATATTTCTAAAAATAAATTATCTAAGAAATCAATTCTAATTGGTGACTTATTAAGTGCTCATTTTTATACTTTAATATCTGAAATTGGTGATGTGTCATATCAAAAGCTAATGAGTGAAGCGATTATAAAATCTAATGAGCTTAAAACTTCATTGCATCATCATTCACTCGAGCGTCATGATATATATAAGGCTGTGTTAGATATAGAAACACTTTTCCCTTTTATAACTATTTCTCATTTTACAGATATTGAGATCTCTCAATATGAAATATTTGAAAAATTATTTAGTGGGGTACATCAATATTATCCCTCTTATTTAAGTGAATATGATGAAGATGAAATAAACCAATTTATTAAACATATAAAGCAAAGCGATAAAGAGAAAAGTAGAGGTAATAATTAATGACTGAAAATAATGCAAAAAAAGAACAAGTTCATACGGTTTTTCAAAATATTTCTAAAAAATATGATCGATTGAACAATATAATAAGCTTCGAACAACATAAAATATGGCGTAAACATGTAATGAAAGATATGAATGTGTTACCTGGAAGTAAAGCACTTGATGTATGTTGTGGTACAGCAGATTGGACTATTGCTTTAAGTAGAGCAGTAGGACCTAATGGAGAAGTTACAGGTTTAGATTTCAGTGAAAATATGCTTGAAGTTGGTAAAGAAAAAACTAAATCAATGCCTAATATTCACTTAGTGCACGGCGATGCTATGAATTTACCATTTGAGGATAAAACATTCGATTATGTAACCATTGGCTTCGGTTTAAGAAATGTGCCTGATTATTTAGCAACATTAAAAGAATTAAATCGCGTATTGAAACCAGGCGGTATGATTGTATGTTTAGAAACAAGTCAACCAACATTACCCGTATTTAAACAAGTTTATAAACTTTACTTTAAATTTGTGATGCCTATTTTCGGGAAATTGTTTGCTAAATCTAGGGAAGAATATGAATGGTTACAACAATCTACATTCAATTTTCCAGATAAAACTAAATTAAAGCGTTTATTTGAGCAGGCTGGTTTCAGTCATGTAAAAGTTCGTAGCTTTACAGGTGGCGTTGCTGCAATGCACCTTGGCTATAAATAGAAAGTTCTACTAAATAAAAGGTGATTAATGTGGCAAAGTTAAATATGAATAGTGAAATTAAAAATGTTGAAAAGCGTTTAAAAAATGCTATTAAAAGTAATGATTCTGTATTACAAGAAGCAGCATTTCATTTATTATCTTCGGGTGGCAAACGAGTGCGTCCAGCATTTGTTCTTCTTAGTAGTCAGTTTGGACCAAAGAAAATTACTGAAGATACGTATCATGTTGCAGTAGCTTTAGAATTAATTCATATGGCAACACTTGTGCACGATGATGTGATTGATAAAAGTGACAAACGTCGTGGTAAATTGACTATTGAAAAAAAATGGGATGTCACTACTGCTATCCTAACTGGCAATTTCTTACTAGCTTTAGGTTTAAAACAACTTTCTAAAATTGAAGATCATCGTGTTCATACTATTATTTCTAACGCAATTGTTGATGTTTGTAGAGGCGAGCTCTTCCAATTCCAAGACCAATTTAATAGTCATCAAAATATTACGAACTATTTGAGACGTATTAATAGAAAAACGGCGTTGCTTATTCAACTTTCAACAGAAGTTGGTGCAATAACATCACAAGCTGATAATGAGACGATTCGAAAATTAAAAATGATTGGTCATTATATTGGAATGAGTTTTCAAATTGTAGATGATATTTTAGATTTTACAAGTACTGAGAAAAAATTAGGTAAACCTGTGGGTAGTGACCTAATGAATGGTCATATTACATTACCAGTTTTATTAGAGATGAAAAAAGACCCGGTTTTCAAAAAACAAATTGTTGAGTTATCACACCTGACAAATAAACATCAATTTGACCCACTTATTGATCAAATCAAGAATTCAAATAGTATCACACAATCTCAAGAAGTGAGCGATCATTATTTAAATAAAGCACTCGACTTAATTGATCAATTAGAGGAACCAAATTCTCAAAATTTATTTAGAAAGCTTATTAAAAGAATGCGTTCTAGAAATACATAAGAATAGAAAAAAGTTGAAAGCGCTTTAATAACCTGTTAGTATTTAGTAGTAGTAGGTTGTTTGCTATTAAATGTATTTATACATATTAAATCAATTTTTTAATTAGGGGGATTTGTATAATGGAACGCACTTTTTTAATGATTAAGCCAGATGCAGTACAACGTAATTTAATAGGAGAAATTATTTCTAGAATTGAAAGAAAAGGTTTAAAAATAGTTGGCGGTAAATTTATAATTCCAACTAAAGATACTGTTAACATACATTATGCTGAACATACAGAGAAGCCGTTTTTTCATAAACTTGTTTCTTTTTTAACTTCTGGACCTGTGTTTGCCATGGTTGTTGAAGGAGAAGACGCAGTTGCGGTATCTAGACATATTATCGGAAAAACAAATCCCACTGAAGCCGATCCCGGTACTATAAGAGGCGATTATGGTTTAACAGTAGGGAGAAATATTATTCACGGATCAGACTCTGTAGAATCTGCTGAAAGAGAAATCAATTTATGGTTTAATGATGATGAAATATATAGCTACGAAGCTAATAGAGAAAATTGGCTTTATGAAGAATAATTTTTAAAAATTAGAATAAATTGGAATTTATTTTCAATTCAACCATTGACTGCCGACATGTTAGAAAGTACCTAAGACAACAGTTGTCTTAGGTACTTTTTTATATAAAATTATTTGAATTTTCAAACACCAATTATTCTACACTAGTTATGTAATTTCATTGAATATGATATGATAACAAATAATACATAATACTATTTAAAGTGGTAAAGGAAAGGAGCTATTAATCATGAGATATTTAACTTCAGGAGAATCACATGGTCCACAACTAACCGTGATTATTGAAGGTGTTCCAGCTAACTTAGAAATGAGAGCTGAGGAAATAAATAAAGAAATGTTTAAGCGTCAAGGTGGATACGGTAGAGGACGTCGAATGCAAATTGAAAAAGATGCGGTAGAAATTGTTTCTGGTGTAAGAAATGGCTTTACTTTAGGTAGTCCAATTACAATTGTAGTTAAAAATGATGATTTTACTCATTGGAGAAATATTATGGGTATTGAACCAATTAGTGACGAGGCACGTGAAAATATGAAACGTACAATTACAAAGCCAAGACCTGGTCATGCAGACTTAATTGGCGGAATGAAATATAATCATCGTGATTTGAGAAATGTACTTGAACGTTCTTCTGCAAGAGAAACAGCTGCACGTGTAGCTGTAGGAGCAGTGTCCAAAATTTTACTTTCTCAACTAGACATTCATATGTATAGTCGTGTTGTAGAAATTGGTGGAATTAAAGATGTAGGGTTATACGATACAGAAACATTTAAACAAAATATCGATAAAAATGATGTACGTGTGATTGATGAATCGATTGCTCAAAAAATGAGAGATAAAATCGATGAAGCTAAAAAGGAAGGCGACTCTATAGGTGGCGTAGTTCAAGTTATGGTTGAAAATATGCCAGTTGCAGTAGGTAGCTACGTGCATTATGATCGTAAACTCGATGGACGCATTGCACAAGGTGTTGTAAGTATTAATGCCTTCAAAGGTGTCAGCTTTGGCGAAGGGTTTAAAGCTGCTGAAAAACCTGGAAGCGAAATTCAAGATGAAATTTTATATCATTCTGAAAGAGGTTATTATAGAGGATCTAATCATTTAGGTGGCTTTGAAGGTGGAATGACTAATGGTATGCCTATCATTGTAAATGGTGTTATGAAACCTATTCCAACTTTATATAAACCTTTAAATTCAGTAGATATTAATACTAAAGAAGATTTTAAAGCAACTATAGAACGTTCAGATAGTTGTGCAGTTCCAGCAGCAAGCGTTGTTTGCGAACATGTCGTTGCATTTGAAGTTGCTAAAGCTCTTTTAGAAGAGTTCCAATCTAATCATATCGATCAACTTAAAGAACAAATTGAAGAACGTAGAAAGTTAAATATAGAATTTTAAACATCTTTAATTAACCTTTAGAAATGAGGTATATCATGCAATTACAAACCACATATCACAGTGATAATTATCCAATTATTGTAGAACATCATGCATTTAAATATTTATCCGATTATATTCAAGATTACGATAAAGTATTCTTAATTATAGATGAATTTGTTGATTTTAATTTTAGAGATAAATTTGAAATATTATGTCACAATTCAAACATTCAAAAAGTTATCGTTCCTGCCGGTGAAAAAATGAAAACGTTTAATCATTATCAATCAATCATGGAACAACTACTAGGAATGAACCTTACTCGTAATACATGTTTAGTGGCTATAGGTGGTGGGGCCACAGGAGATTTCACAGGATTCTTAGCTTCTACATTATTAAGAGGTGTTGATTTTATACAAGTACCTACAACGATATTAGCGCATGACTCAAGTGTAGGAGGTAAAGTTGGAATAAATTCTTCCCATGGTAAAAATCTTATAGGCGCATTTTATAGACCTAAAGCAGTCATATATGATTTAGATTTCTTAAAAACTTTACCTTATCATGAAATTTTAAGTGGATACGCTGAGGTGTATAAGCATGCTTTATTGACTGGCACAGTTGCTACAGAAGATATTGAAAAACACTTTTCAGATAGGAAAACACTTGAATCACTTAAAGATATAGATCAATTTATTTTTAAGGGTATAAAAACAAAACTAAACATTATTATAAAAGATGAAAAAGAAAGTAATGTTAGAAAATATTTAAATTTAGGCCATACCTTTGGACATGCAGTAGAATATAAGTATAAAATACCTCATGGTCATGCCATTATGATTGGGATGATTTATCAGTTTATTGTGGCAAATCATCTTCTTGGCACACAATTTGATATTCAACATTATATTAATTATATGAATCAATTAAATTATCCGCTGGATTTAATCCAGCAGATTGATTTTGAAGAAATGTATCAATATATGTTATCAGATAAAAAAAATAATGGTGAAGGTATTCAAATGGTTCTACTCGAGAAATTAGGTAAACCTAATGTATATCATGTAGAAAAAAATATATTGAAGCAATCATTTAAACAACTACAATTATTAGTAGAGTAGGTGAAATACTGTGACAACAAGTCAAACAATAGATATTCATGGTCCATTAAAGGGTGAGATAGAAGTACCTGGAGATAAATCTATGACGCATAGAGCAATTATGCTATCGTCACTCGCTAAAGGTAAATCAATTATTGAACAACCGCTTCTAGGTGAAGATTGTTTACGTACAATTGAAATTTTTAAACTCTTAGGTGTTGAGATTGAAATTGAAGAACATCGTCTTATTGTTAATTCTCCAGGATATCAACATTTCAATATACCACATCAAACGTTATATACTGGAAATTCTGGTACAACAACGCGCTTACTTGCTGGTCTTTTAAGTGGATTGGGCATAGAGTGTGTCTTATCTGGAGATACATCGATAGGAAAACGACCTATGGATCGTATTTTAAAACCTTTAAAATTAATGAATGCAAATATTAATGGTATTGAAAATAACTATACACCACTTATTATTAAGCCTTCAGCCATTAATGGTATCAATTATCAAATGGAAGTCGCAAGTGCTCAAGTTAAAAGTGCAATTTTGTTTGCAAGTCTATTTTCAAAAGAAGCATCACAAATTACAGAATTAGACATAAGTAGAAATCATACTGAAACGATGTTTAAACATTATCAAATTCCAATACAAGTAAATCAAAAAGTGATTACAACATCTCCTTATGCTATAAGCAATATTCAACCTAAAAACTTTGTAGTACCAGGAGATATTTCTTCAGCTGCTTTCTTTATTGTAGCTGCTTTGATTTCTCCAGGAAGTGATATTACAATTCATAATGTTGGCATCAATCCTACACGTTCAGGTATTATAGATATCGTTGAACAAATGAATGGTAACATTGAATTATTTAATGTTACAGAGTCTTCAGAACCAACTGCGTCGATTAGAGTTCAGTATACGAACAACTTGAAACCAATCACAATTGAAGGAGATTTAATTCCTAAAGCAATTGATGAATTGCCAATTATTGCTTTGTTATGCACTCAAGCTTCTGGTACAAGTATGATTAAGGACGCAGAGGAATTAAAGGTAAAAGAAACTAATCGTATTGATACAACTGCAGATATGCTTAATTTACTAGGTTTTAAATTACAAGCTACAGAGGATGGATTAATTATTCATCCCTCTGAATTAACTAGAAATGCTATAGTAGATAGCTTAACTGACCACAGAATTGGCATGATGCTTGCAGTCGCATCTATTTTAAGTGATTCGCCATTAACGATACGTCAGTTTGATGCAGTAAATGTATCATTCCCTGGTTTCTTGCCGAAATTAAAGCTTTTAGAAAATGAGGGATAAAATATTATGGAAGATATCTATAAATTAATAGACGATATCAATCTTCAAAAATTAGATCATTTAGATACACGTGTAAATGAAGCATTAACATCCAATAATGATGATGCTTTATTTATTTTAGGAGAAACATTATATAACTTTGGATTAACACCTCAAGGTCTTGAAGTGTTTAGAACGTTATATCATAAGTATCCAGATGAAAGTGAACTATTAATTTATTTTATCGAAGGCCTTATGTCTGAAAATCAAACAGACGAAGCATTAGAATATTTAAATCAAGTTGAATTATCACCTGAAAAGTTAATGTTAGAAGCCGACTTATATCAACAAATCAATATGACTGAAGTTGCTATTGATAAGTTAACTGAAGCGCGTGAATTAGAACCTAATGACCCAATTATTCATTTTGCTTTAGCAGAATTACTTTATTTTGATGGACAATACCTTCGTGCTACACGAGAATATGAAGTTGTTTTAGATACAGGCGAATATGAAATAAATGGAATTAATTTATTTTCAAGAATGGCTGATTGTGCGTTACAAAGTGGAAATTATAGTGATGCTATACAGTTATTTGATGAGATTAGTGAAGATGAAATGATCTCTGATGACTTTTTCAAAAAAGCCATCGCATATGAAAAAAATGATCTAACTCAAGAAGCTATAAAAATTATGACTACACTTCTTTCTAAAGACCCAGACTTTATTCAAGGTTACTTTTATTTACAATCTTTATATGAAAATGAAAAAAATTATCCAGATGCGATTGAAACAGGTAAAGAAGGGTTACGTCTTAATCAATTTTATAAAGAACTCATGGTTTCTACCGGTAGTTTAGAAATTGAACATGGAGATGCGAATGAGGGGGTAGAACTTCTTAAAAAAGCACTTGAAGTAGATAATGGTTACCATGAACCTTTACTTATCTTAAGTGATTTATTCCGTCAAGAAGAAGACTATGAAGCCATCATTTCACTTCTATCTTATGTAGATGAAGAAGATCTTGACCCTGTCTTTATGTGGCATTTAGCACATGCATATGGGGAAGAAGAAAGAGATACTGAAGCCCAACATTTCTATGAATTGGCTTATCCAACATTAAAATCTCAGAGTCTATTCTTAAGCGATTATTATTTCTATTTAATTGAAATTGGCCAAAAAGATAAAGCTAAAGTATTACTTAACGAATTATTAATTATCGATCCAACTAATGAAACTTGGAATGAAGAATTGAGCAGATTGAATGACTAGAGTGGGTGTTAAAATTGAATGACACATTAGTTAAAATGAAACAAAGCTATATTGAATATGCTTTGTTTCATTATCATTTTAAGTCCAGAATTAGTGTGTGGCTATTAAATTATTTAAAAGCCTCACCGCCAAAATTAAATTGTAGTCATTTTGTAAATAAGAAAATTAAAAGTCATATAACCCTTGAAATTGGCCTAAAACACTCCAATTTCTCTGCGATTAAATTAACAAAAGACGATCAAACATTAATTAATACAAATGAAATATTCAATTATATAGCTTCTAAAGATATTTGTATTGATATATTCATTCACTTTGAATACAACGATAAGCAAGATGGGCGATTAAATGAGCTTATAATTCAACAATTAATATATTCTGATCAATATCTTGCATATCTTAATAATATATATCACTTAAGTCTTGATCTAAATAAAAAGTATTCACTAATCGAACAATTAGAACATCATATCGATGTAAGTTTACAAATGAAAGATCAACAACGTTTTTATCAATTATCACAAATTTTGAGTGTATTAACTCATCACTCATAGATCAAAATTAAAGGAATTATAACTTATGCCTACTTTAAGACAACTATGGGAATCATCATTATATCAACGTTCCATACTCGTAATATTGCTTATATGTAATGTTTTAGGCACCATTTATGGTTTTATATGGTATGGTGATCAATTACTTAAGACACAATGGCATTATCTAATTTTTGTACCAGATAGTCCTATTGCATCGCTATTGTTATGTATATCAATTTGTTTAATTATTTTAAATAAACAAAATAGTATTATTGAAGGACTAGCATTTGTAACATTATTTAAATATGGTTTATGGGCTGTCATTATGAATTTGATAATGATGGTTAATAATAACGATATAACTATTATGAATGTACTTTTAATTATTAGTCATGGAATTATGGTACTTGAAAGTATCTATTTTTATCCACGATTCAAAATTTCTATACTCAGTTTGTTTATTTCTATGATATGGATATTTAACAATGATTATGTAGATTATATATTAAAGAAATATCCTTATTATGATTTTATACAGCAACACGTTCATTTAGTTGCTTTTATCGCGCTATGGCTAAGTATTATGTCACTTATCCTTTATTATAGTTTTAATAAATTAATAAAGGTTAAATTATTTGATAAAAAATTCGATAGTCAGTAGAATATGATTAAAGGAGAGTGAAATTGATTGTCTATAGTGTCTTATATTATATATATCGTCATTATTATGCTCATTCCAATGTGGGCTCAACACAAAGTAAAATCAAATTATGAAAAATATTCACAGGTAAGATCAACAAGTGGTAAGACGGGTCGTGAAGTAGCAGAAGAAATTCTTCATGCTAATGGAATTTACGATGTAGATGTAGTTAAGGGCGAAGGCTTTTTAACAGACCATTATGATCCAAATAAGAAAGTAGTTTGTTTATCTCCTGCAAACTTTGATCGTCCTTCAGTAGCTGGTACAGCTATTGCGGCACACGAAGTTGGACACGCTATTCAACACCAACAAGGTTATGCGTTTTTACGTTTTAGAACTGCTTTAGTACCTTTAGCAAATATTGGTAGTTCATTAAGCTATATCATTATTATGGCTGGTATCTTTTTAACAGCATTAGGTAGTGCTTTTGGCTCAACTGCATTATGGATTGGTGCTGGGTTAATGTCATTAGCAGTTTTATTCTCAATCGTGACATTACCAGTTGAATTTGATGCAAGCTCAAGAGCGATGAAACAAATTACTGCACTTAATATTGTGAATGAAAAAGAATATAAACATGCGAGAAAGGTATTATCAGCAGCAGCTATGACTTATGTAGCAGCAACAGCTACAGCTGTAGCCGAACTTGTTAGAATTATTTTACTGGCACGTGCAAGTGATAACTAAACTACCTTTATAAACTAACTTAATCTTAAATCTTGTGTAACAACATTTAAGATTTTCAAGGAGTTATATCGAGCGAAATATGAATTCAAAAATGAATTCTGTTTCGCTCTTTTTTTATATCTCATAGAATAGAATTGATAAAATGCATTAACAACTAATTTGAGATATACTTAGAAAGAAACGGAAAAAAGGAGAATGATGATGAAATCTTTAAATCAAATGCAAAAAGAAGTAGATGACTATATTAGTCAATTTAAAGCGGGTTATTTTTCTCCATTAGCTAATTTAGCCCGTCTAACAGAAGAAGTGGGCGAACTTGCAAGAGAAATCAATCATTATTACGGTGAAAAGCAAAAGAAACCAACGGAAGAAGAAAACTCTGTTAAAGCTGAATTAGGAGATAATTTATTTGTTTTACTTTGCATTGCTAATTCACTTGGTATTGATATGACAGAAAGTTTTAATGATACAATGGATAAATTTAATACTAGAGATAAAAATCGATTTGAACGTAAATAATGGATAGAAAGGGGGTTATTTTATGAAAATAGGTATTACATGTTATCCGTCAATGGGTGGCTCAGGTATCATAGCAACTGAATTAGGTATAAAAATGGCAGAAAGGGGACATGAAGTTCACTTTATTACGTCAAATATTCCTTTTAGAATTCGTAAGCCTTTGCCTAACATTACTATCCATCAAGTCGAAGTAAATCAATATGCAGTATTTCAATATCCACCATATGATATTACATTGAGCACAAAAATATCTGAAGTTATTAAAGAATATGATTTAGATATCTTGCATATGCATTATGCTGTACCACACGCTGTATGTGGTATTTTAGCACGTCAAATGTCTGGAAAAGATATAAAAATTATGACAACATTACATGGTACTGATATCACAGTGTTAGGCTATGATCATTCACTTAAAGGCGCTATTAAATTTGGCATTGAACAAAGTGACCTCGTGACTAGTGTCAGTCATTCATTAGCTAAACAAACACAGTCAATTATTGAAACAGATAAAGAGATTATTCCTATTTATAATTTTGTTCGAGAAAAAGAATTTCCTACACAACATGAAAATCAATATAAAGCGCTTTACGATATAAAGCCTGAGGAAAAAGTTCTTATACATGTATCAAACTTTAGAAAAGTCAAACGTATTGACACTATTTTAGAAACTTTCGCTAAAGTTCATAAACATATACCAAGCAAGTTGATCTTATTAGGTGATGGTCCAGAACTTTTAGATATGCGTAAAATAGCAAGGTCATTACATATCGAAGATGATGTATTATTTTTAGGTAAACAAGATCAAGTTAGTAAATTCTATCAAATGGCTGATTTAGTTTTGCTGTTAAGTGAAAAAGAAAGTTTTGGCCTTACACTATTAGAGGCAATGACTACAGGAGTCGTACCTATAGGTTCAAATGCTGGTGGTATCAAAGAAGTCATCAAACATGGTGAAACAGGTTATATTGTAGATGTAGGAGATAGTGAACAAGCAAGTCATTATGCACTAAAATTATTAACAGATGAGCAACTTTATCAAAAATTACAAAGTAATATGCTTAAAGATATTAAACAACGATTTAGTTCTGAACTTATCGTCGATCAATATGAATATTACTATAAAAAAATGTTGAATTAAAAAAGAGGATTAATATGGGTAATGAATTATTTGAAACAGCTTTGCCAATTCTAAATCAAATAGAAAAACATCATTTCGAAGCTTATTTTGTAGGCGGGGCAGTCAGAGATTACATTATGCATCGTACAATTCATGATATTGATATCACTACAAGTGCGATGCCAGACGAAATTGAAGATATATTTGAACACACTATTCCAATTGGAAAAGAGCATGGCACAATCAATGTTGTTTTCAACAATGAAAATTACGAAGTGACAACATTTAGATCAGAAGGTGATTATTTAGATCACCGTCGTCCAAGTGAAGTTAATTTTGTGAGAAATCTCTATGAAGATGTACAACGTAGAGATTTCACTATCAATGCTATTGCTATGGATAAAAATTATAAAATATTTGATTACTTTGGTGGTCAAAAGGATATACAATCAAAATTGATACGTACGGTAGGGAATCCAAGTGAACGATTTAAAGAAGATGCATTAAGAATTATTCGTGGCCTTAGATTTCAGTCACAACTTACATTTGATATTCATACTGAAACCTTTGAAGCAATGCAATTAACTTGTTCGGACGTTAAATATTTATCAATCGAGCGAATTGTTGTAGAATTTAAAAAATTAATCTTAGGAAGTAATGTTAAACAGAGTTATCATAATTTATTATCTTTAAAAATTTTTAATTATATTCCATTTTTTAATGAATTAGATATGACATGTGTTTACATCAATGAACCTCTTGAATTTGAACAATGGTTAGCCATCTTACTTATAAAAAATAATAATCTTCCTTCTTTAAAGCAATTAAAAATTAGTAATAAAGAAAAATCAGATATACATACATATATTGCTATCATTGAAACATTACCTCAAATTACTACTAAAGATGCTTTGAAATTATTTGTTTATGATTATAGTGACTATTATATCTTAAAGGTTTTAAATATTTATTCTGTACTTCAAAATAATCAAATTCCTACCGCTTCAGAACTTATTATCAATTCTCTTTCTATTAAACAAGTCGTTCAACACCTTCAATTACATGAACGTAAAGAAATGGATGTGAATGGAAAAGATTTACTTGCACATTTTAATAAAAATGGTGGCCCTTGGTTAAAAAATGTATTGAGAGAAATAGAATGTGCGATAGTTACTGATAAAATCAAAAATAACAAAGAAGAAATTTTGAAATGGGTGAATGAAAATGTCAAAATATAGTCAAGATGTCGTTAAAATGTTATATGAGCATCAATCAGAATATATTTCTGGTCAATACATTGCAAATCAGCTTAATATATCGAGAGCTGCTGTGAAAAAAGTAATTGATCAATTAAAAGCAGATGGATGTGATATTGACTCAATTAATCATAAAGGACATAAGCTTAATGCATCGCCAAATCGTTGGTATAGAGGCATTATCAATAAAGTACTAGAGTCTAATCATTTAGTATCCAAAATTGAAGTATATGATAGTGTTGAATCTACTCAAACTATTGCTAAACAAGGTCTTGTTGATAATCAGCATACCATGTTAATTTTAAGTGATGAACAAACAAAAGGTCGTGGTCGTTTCAATCGTAATTGGTCTTCTTCAAAAGGAAAAGGGTTATGGATGTCTGTTGTTTTAAGACCTAATGTCTCATTTGCAATGATTCCAAAATTTAATCTTTTTATAGCTTTAGGAATTAGAGATGCTATCCAAGCATTTTCTAGAGACAAAGTAGAGATTAAATGGCCAAATGATATTTATATTAATGATAAAAAAGTATGTGGATTTTTAACAGAAATGGTAGCAAATGCTGATGCAGTTGAGGCCATAATATGTGGTATTGGTATTAATTTAAACCATCAAGAAGAAGATTTTTCTGATATGATACGTCATCGTGCTACAAGCATTCGCTTGCACCATTCAGAAGAAATCAATCGATATCAATTTTTGAAACGTTTAATTGAGGAAATTGAAAAGCGTTACCATCAATTTCTTAACTCTTCATTTGAA
Source organism: Staphylococcus sp. SUC_1.2 (assembly GCF_026222585.1). Classification (NCBI taxonomy): domain Bacteria; kingdom Bacillati; phylum Bacillota; class Bacilli; order Caryophanales; family Staphylococcaceae; genus Staphylococcus; species Staphylococcus sp. SUC_1.2. The sequence continues at coordinate 16,593 of NZ_JANJPM010000020.1, forward strand.
ACGATTAGAGATGAATACATTCGTACATCTAATATTTGGCATCGTAAGTTAACATTTACTGAAAATGGAGAACAATTTATAGGTGAAGCTATTGATATTAATAATGACGGCTTTTTAATTGTCAAAGATGAAGATAATCAAACGAGACGACTTATAAGCGCAGATATAGATATATAAGCATACGGATAGAATTAGGAGAGATAGATATGGCATATACAAGTTTTGCGGTAGTAGATTTAGAAACAACCGGAAACCAACTTGAACATGATGAAATTATACAAATTGGTATTACATTTGTACGTGATAATAAAATATCAGGAACTTATCATTCAATGATTCGTACTGATTTGGAAATCCCACCATTTATCCAAGCTTTGACTTCTATCGAAGAAACTATGCTAGAACAAGCACCGTATTTTCATGAAATTGCTGATGATATATATGAACAACTCAAAGATTGTATATTTGTAGCCCACAATGTTGACTTTGATTTGAATTTCATTAAAAAAGCATTTGAAAAAAGTAATATTCATTTTAAACCTAAAAAGGTGCTTGATACCCTAGAATTATTTAAAATTGCATTTCCTACTGAAAAAAGTTACCAATTAAGTGAATTAGCAAATGCTCATAATATACCTCTGACAAATGCACATCGAGCAGATGAGGATGCAACAACAACGGCCTATTTAATGATTAAAGCTTTTAAAAAGTTTGAGTCATTACCTATAGATACCTTAAAACAATTATATTATTTAAGTAAGCATTTAAAATATGATTTATTTAACATTTTATTTGAAATGGTCAGACAACATCATAATCATGATATAGATTATCAGTATGCTCAATTTGAACAGATTATCTATAAAAAACAACAAGACTTAAAAGTGCCACAAATTGAATTTAAAGGTTCATTAAAAGATTTATATCTAGAAGTTACAACAGCACTTGAACTTACTTATCGCCCACAACAACTCTATTTGTCAGAAATTATTTTAGAGCAGTTAATGCATAATGATAAGGCACTTATTGAAGCACCTTTAGGAAGTGGTAAATCATTAGCATACTTATTAGCTGCATTGATGTATAACATTGAAACAGGCAGACATGTAATGATTTCAACAAACACGAAATTACTTCAACATCAATTACTTCAAAAAGATATTCCTAGTATTAATCGCGCGCTAGATTTCAAAATTAATGCTGCACTTATTAAAAGTAAAACAGACTATATTTCACTAGGATTGATAAGTCAAATTTTAAAAGATGATACAGCTAACTATGAAGTGAATATTTTAAAAATGCAATTACTTATATGGATATTAGAAACAAATACTGGAGATATACAAGAGTTAAATTTAAAAGGTGGTCAGAAAATGTATTTTGACCAAAAATTAGAAACTTATGTTCCAGTAAGGCACGATATTCATTACTATAATTATATAAAACGTAATGCTCAAAATATTCAAATTGGTATTACTAATCATGCGCATCTTATTCATTCAGATCAAGAGAATTCAATCTATCAGTTATTTGATGATTGTATCATTGATGAAGCACATCGTTTACCTGATTATGCTCTTAATCAAGTGACCAATGAATTAAACTATTCTGATATCAAATATCAGTTAGGTTTAATAGGGAAAAATGAAAATGAAAAGCTTCTTAAATTAGTAGATCATTTAGAGCAACAACGTATTTTAGAACGATTAGATATTCCACCTATTGACGTGTTTGGTCTAAAATCTAATATTTCTGATTTACACGAACTAAATGAAACCCTATTTAATCATATTTTTGATATTGTTCAACACTCAGACGTACATGATGATGATGTACATCGATATCATTATGTATTCGACTTTGATGCTACACGTATTCTAAAAGATTTGCATGCAATTGTAGACAAAATCAACAAAACTTTAGAATTTTTTAATGGTATTAACCATAAAACAATCAAATCTATACGTAAGCAATTACTTTACATTAACGATAATTACAGACATATAGAACTAAGTTTAAAACAAAATCATACTGCCTTCATATCTATCAAAAATTTGAATCAAAAATCGACCATACGTCTAATTGTAAAAGATTATGAAGTCCGTGATATTTTAACAAAGCAAGTGCTCGAGAAATTTAAATCATTAACATTTATTTCAGGCACACTTACATTCAACCATTCGTTTGAGGCATTTAAAAACTGGTTTAAAGAAGATGTAGAATTTAATACTTATGAAGTACAGTCATCACTTCAAAATCATAAATCAACAAATATTTACATTCCAAGCGATGTTGTTTCTTATGATTTTAAAAATACAGAAGATTATGTAGCATCTATTGTAGACTATATTCAAGAGTACGTCACTGTAACACAATCTAAATGTCTCGTACTTTTCACAAGTTATCGAATGATGCATATGATACAAGAGCTATTAAATGAATTACCGATATTTGACGATTATGTTATTTTGACCCAACAACAAAATCAAAACTATAAAATTGTTCAACAATTTAATCATTTTGATAAAGCTATTTTGTTAGGTACATCAACATTCTTTGAAGGATTTGACTATCAATCTAATGGTATTAAATGTGTGATGATTGCTAAATTACCATTCATGAATAAATATAATACAAAGCATTGGTTAATGGATTCAGAATTTGAATCTACATTTAAAGATTATGTCTTACCTGATGCTGTAACGCGTTTTAGACAAGGTCTAGGTAGATTGATTCGTAACGAAGATGACAAGGGGCTCATTGTTTCCTTTGACGATCGTTTAACAAATAGTAACTATAAGCATTTTTTTGAACAATCGTTAGAATCTTATTCCCAAAAAAAAGGGGATATTCAACAATTTAGTAAATTACTTTACCGCATGCAGGCAAGTAAACTGAAAAACAGAAAAAAATAGTTTATTTTAAATAATGAGAACACTATTCAGGTGCTAGAAGTTCACTTTCTATTTTGATAAAATAAATAAGTATTGTATAAAAAGAAAATAAAGTAGGAGTTTGATTATGAAAACAACAATTAAACAAGCAAAACAATACATTAATCAAGAAGTCACAATTGGCGCTTGGTTAACAAATAAACGTTCAAGCGGTAAAATCGCATTTTTACAATTACGTGATGGTAGTGGATTTATGCAAGGTGTTGTCGTTAAATCAGAAGTCGATGAAGAAACATTTAAACTTGCTAAAGACATTACACAAGAATCATCACTTTATGTCACAGGTACGATTACAGAAGATAATCGTTCTGATTTAGGCTATGAAATGCAAGTAAAATCAATTGATGTCATTCATGAAGCTCACGATTATCCAATCACACCTAAAAACCATGGTACAGAATTCTTAATGGATCATCGTCACTTATGGTTAAGATCTAAAAAGCAACATGCAGTAATGAAAATTAGAAATGAAATCATTAGAGCAACATATGAATTTTTTAATGAAAATGGCTTTACTAAAATTGATCCGCCTATCTTAACTGCAAGTGCACCAGAAGGTACTAGTGAATTATTCCATACTAAATACTTTGATCAAGATGCATTTTTATCTCAAAGTGGTCAATTATATATGGAAGCTGCAGCTATGGCACATGGACGTGTCTTCTCATTTGGACCAACATTTAGAGCTGAAAAATCTAAAACAAGACGTCATTTAATTGAGTTCTGGATGATTGAACCTGAAATGGCATTCACAAATCACGAAGAAAGTTTACAAGTTCAAGAACAATATGTATCTCATATCGTAAAATCTGTATTAGAACATTGTAAATTAGAATTAAAAGCGCTAGATAGAGATACGAGTAAATTAGAAAAAGTATCTGCGCCATTCCCACGCATCTCTTATGATGATGCTATCAAGTTCTTAAAAGAAGAAGGATTTGATGACATTGAATGGGGTGAAGACTTTGGTGCGCCACATGAAACAGCTATAGCCAATCATTATGATTTACCAGTATTTATTACAAATTATCCAACTAAAATTAAACCATTCTATATGCAGCCAAACCCTAACAACGAAGACACAGTTTTATGTGCAGATTTAATTGCACCAGAAGGTTATGGTGAAATTATTGGTGGTTCTGAACGTATTAATGATTTAGAATTATTAGAACAACGTATCGATGAACATCAACTTGATACAGAAAGTTATAACTACTATTTAGACTTACGTCGTTATGGTAGTGTGCCACACAGTGGTTTTGGTTTAGGTTTAGAACGCACAGTTGCATGGATTTCAGGCGTTGAACACGTGAGAGAAACATCACCATTCCCACGTTTATTAAATCGTTTATATCCATAAAATATCACGTTTTATAAATCATACATGGGGAGTGAGACTAAATGATGTTATTCATGTCTCACTCCCACTTTTTAAAATAAGAAAGAGAGGGGTATCATGGACACACATCAACTTAAAACTCGTCCTGTTGTAGTTAGAAGGGAACTTTTCGATCATTACAATGAATTAGGTTTAAATGAAAAAGATTTAGTCATTTTGATTAAGTTGATTTATGCCGCTGAAGTTTCTAATAAACAACCCTCAATAGAATTTTTGCAAAAAGGTTCAAATATGGAGCCGAGAGAAATAACATCAATTATTCAAAATTTAATTCAGCGTGATTTACTTGCACTACATGTAAGTAAAGATGAGGAAGGAAAATTTACTGAATATATGAATTTAAATCGTTTTTACGAAAAGTTAAGTGATATTTTAACTCAAGAAAAAAATGAAACTACACATCATCAAACGCAACAAAACTTTAAGGAATTATTTCAATATATTGAACAGTTGTTTTCGAGACCATTATCACCATATGAAATCGAAACGCTCAACCAATGGATTGATGTAGACCAACATGATTACACTTTAATACGTGCTGCATTAGATGAAGCATATAGTCATGATAAATTAAGTTTTAAATATGTTGATCGTATCTTATTAAATTGGAAGAAAAACAATGTAACAACTTTAGAAGAATCTAACAAAGTGAGAGAAAAATTCAATAAACCTAAATTAACTCATACTGTAAAACATATACCTAAATTTGACTGGTTAAATGGAGAGAATCTAGATGGTAAGTAAGAAAAAAGCATTAGAAATGATTGACGTTATTGCAGATATGTTTCCTGATGCAGAATGTGAATTAAAACATGATAATCCCTTTGAATTAACAATAGCTGTATTATTATCTGCTCAATGTACAGATAATTTAGTTAATAAAGTGACACGTTCACTTTTTAAAAAATATAAAACTCCTGAAGATTATTTAAAAGTAGATATAGAAGAATTGCAGAATGATATAAAATCAATAGGTTTATATCGTAATAAAGCAAAAAATATTAAAAAATTATGCCAATCTTTACTCGACCAGTACGGTGGACAAGTTCCTCATACACATAAAGATTTAGAAAGCTTAGCTGGAGTCGGACGAAAAACAGCGAACGTTGTCATGAGTGTAGCTTTTGATGAGCCTTCTTTGGCAGTAGACACACACGTTGAACGTGTTTCAAAGCGTCTAGGTATTAATAAGTGGAAAGATAATGTTAAACAAGTAGAAGAACGTTTGTGTGATATTATTCCAAAAGAAAGATGGAGTAAAAGTCATCATCAACTTATCTTTTTTGGACGTTATCATTGTATTGCTCGAAAACCAAAATGTGATATTTGTCCATTACTTGAGGATTGTAGAGAAGGGCAAAAACGCATGAAAGCAATGAAAAAGGAAGTCGGAACAAATGATTAATAAATCACAATTTAAATCGCTAGAAAATGAACTTGATGTCTATGCTAAGAAAAGACAACTAAATTCTGATTTAGCAAAACAATATATCGATGATTATTTTGAACTGCTTCTTTTGTTCTTTAAACAAATTAATGAAATAGAGTCTATTGATTTAAATCATTTAGACCAATATCCAGTTGTTCCTATGAATTTTTTAGAACGATATCAATATATGTTAAAAAGAAAATACCACTTTATGGGGTATAGTCAAATGAAAACATTAAAAAATGAGCTTATTAAAATGAACGCTTCATATCAAATTAGAAGAAAAAATCAAAATAATAATTAATATGAAAGATAGTCTAGAGCAAAGTTGTTCTAGGCTTTTTTTAATTAAAAAAACGACATAGCCTTATAAAAGACTATGTCGTTTTTAAAGCTATTACGACGCTTTTCTAAAATTAAAAATCGTGTTTGCTTTAAATATGTTAGATAAACTACTATTGTTATTTGTATTATCATTATTATTATTTTGTTGAGTTGATGTGGTACTATTGTTAGCACTGTTGTTCGTAGTTGAATTATTTGCTGAGTTATCAGTTGTATTACCTGTGTTCGTTGTTGATGTAGTATTTGAGTTGTTATCACTGGTAGAATTAGAATTGCTTGAACTATTTCCTGTACTACTAGAATTACTTGATGAGCTACTATCTGAATTGTTAGTAGACATGTTATCATATTTACTTCCTGATGTTGTATTATTATCTGGATGATCTTTAACAGATAGTGTACTTGCACCTGAACCAGTAACTGAATCAGGTTTTTTGAAGTCCCCATCATTACTTGAAGTAATATCTGACATCACATCTTTATATAGATATTGTGCATATTCTTGTTCAGAATGTCCTAAGAATGAATCTTCACCGCCTTGTTTAATTTGGTTGAAGCCCATCCAAATTGACATTGTATATTTAGGTGTGAAACCATTCATCCAAATATCTTTTGCTGCATTGTCAGGTAAGTTATATTGATTATTAACTTCTGTACCATAAGTACTTGTACCTGTTTTAGCGCCCATATTAACGCCAGCAACACCATGACCGTAAGCAGACCCATATGGTTTAAATGTACCAGTTAACATTTCTGCAAGCATATAAGCAGTATAATCCTCCATCGCTTTATGACTTGTATGATCAAATTCGATAGTTTCATCATCAGATGTTACAACTTTGCGAATTGAATGCGCATTATTGTAAGTACCACCATTAGCTATTGATGCGAATGCTGATGCTAATTGAGTAGGTGAGAATTCAGAAGCACCGCCACCTAAAATTTCAGATGGCCCTAAATCAATTTCATAATCTAAACCAACTTTAGACGCAAAATCTTTTGGAGCATTTTTACCTGCACTTGATGATACTTGCTGCCAAGCTTTTAGGGCAGGAATATTAAAACTTTGTCTTAATGCATCATATGCAGATACTGTACCATGACCTTGCCCATCATAGTTACGGAATGTACCACCATCAATGGAATAACTTGATTCATCTTGCATTGCGTGGTTTGTAGCCCATTGCATATTTTCAATTGCTGGACCGTATGATAAGAATGGTTTAAGTGATGAACCAGTCAAGTGAGTATCTGTAGCAGCATTACGATCAACGACATCTCTATAATTTCGTCCACCGGAAATGGCTACAATGCCTCCAGTTTTACTATCAAGAATGGTTGAGCCTACTTGTTGGTCATCATTTTTATAGTAATTACCATTATCAATACGATCTTGAAGCGTTTTTTGAACGTCTTTATCCATATTCGTATAAATCTTAATACCACTTTGCATTAAATCACTATAATTTTTATTTTTAAAGTGTTTATTACCTATTAATTCAGCTTTAACAAAATTAACGTAAGAATCATACTCAGTATCAGAATCATTATTAGATATTTGACGTTCTTTTGTTGTACGTTTCACTAAATTATCTTCTAATGAAGTAGCTTTAGCTTCTTTCCACTGTTTATCAGAGATTCTATGATGGTAGTGCATTAAGTATAAAACAGTTTCTTTACGATTTTCAGCTTCTTTCGGGTTATCATAAATGTTATAAAGATTAGGAACTTGTGGTAACCCAGCTAGATAGGCTTCTTCAGCTAAATTAAGTTGATTTAAATTTTTATTAAAGTAATATTTAGCTGCAGCTCTAACGCCATATACACCGTCTGAGTAATAAATTTTATTTAAGTACATTTGGAAAATATCATCTTTACTGTACTCTTGCTCTAAACGGTAAGATAGATAAGCTTCTTGCGCTTTACGTTCAATAGATTTCTTTTCTGAAAGGAACGAACGCTTAACTACTTGTTGTGTTAGAGTAGATGCCCCTTGGGAACCAAAACCGCCAGTCAAGTTCTTACCAATAGCACCAAATAAACGTTTATAGTCTAAAGCACCATGTTCATAGAAGCGATTATCCTCAGTTGCTAACACGGCATTTTTCATATTTTTAGGAACATCTTTCAAATCAACATGTTCTCTACGTGCACCATTGTCTAATTTCTTAACCAAGTCACCGTTCTTATCATAAATTTCAGCAGGCTTTGGATCTTGTAATTTAGACTCATTAAATGCTGGAGCTTTCCAAGCATAATATGCAAATAGAAGTATACCGAGTAGAAGTAACACGATAAAGGCAATGAATAAAAAGCCTATAATCTTAATAATCGTTCTTTTTACATTCTTATTCTTTTTTGATTTGGATTTCCCATTTTTACCTTTATTTGGTTGGGAAGATCCTTTATTTTCCGTCATACGCGGTCCTCACTTTCATCTAATATCAACTTATCAACAGCCTTGAGATAGTTCAATCTAGGTTGATACTGATAAGGAATATAGTAACTATTTTTTTTGATTTCTTCAACTGTTATTGATTTTTTTATTTCCTTTTTATATCTTTCCCAAAAAGGTTCAAACTTCGAAAAAGGTAATAGATATACCTCATCAAGCATTTTAAATCTAATCAGTAAAAAGACGAGTCCCTTTTGTAGAAAACAACTTTTCATATGTTCTACTTGATGATCATGGATATTATTTAAAGGGAAAGACGTTTTATTTTTCGTTTCTTTCGCTTCAAAATCAATGTAATAGCCTCGATAAACGCCATTATAATCAGTTGTAGAAGGTGTTCGAAAGTATGCTTCATTAATTACAGCTTTACTTCTTTTAGGATAATGAACATTTACAATTTGAATAGGAGTAGGTTTCTTATGTATAACAGCCACACCATGCTTAAAATAGTAATTGTTAGATTGTTCAATATCTTTTTCGAGAGTCATACCTCGTCCACCATATTTAATGTTACTAGAAGCATCACTTTGATTACTTCCAACCTTAGTAGGATTTAGTTTGAATGGTTTTCCATTTGGATAATTTATCATACTCACCACACAAATTTAATATTACACTTTCAATTTCTCAGAGAATAATATTAAACTATAATACGATAATAATGAAATGAGCATAATATTTATATTATACTACACATAATTAAATATATTCATTAATTATCTATTCTATTTTAACGTGCTTTAACAGTGAAAACAATATGTTTAAAAATTTGTAATAATGTAAAATTTATATCTAAACAATACTATAAAATAATTGTAATAAATTGTAAGAATATAGGAGGCCTCGTTATGTACACATTAATTAATGAAATACTTAAAGAACTACAGTACATGGCGTCAAGCTATAATGAAATAAAATTGACACAGTCAGAGAAGCAATTTCATCGAGATGTTGTTCCTTATGTAAAAAAAATTGATGGTTTAACTGAAGAATTATCTCATTATCATGATGAACTAATTCAATTTCCTTATATGAATAAGGAAAAATTAGAAATTTTAGTTAAACATATTAAGGAATTATCTGTAGAGTGTCACTACAATAAAACAAGTAAGAAGTTATTTAATGAAAAATTGAAATCTGCTAATTATGATCTTACCAATTTGCTTAAACATATAAAAGATAAAGAGGAATCAATACATTGAAAACAGTATATGTGACTGGATATAAATCATTTGAGTTAAATATATTTAAAGATGATATGAAAGAAGTGGATTATCTTAAACAATTTATAGAACATAAATTATTACAGTATATTGACGAAGGGCTAGAATGGGTACTCATTCAAGGACAAATTGGTATTGAATTATGGGCAGCTGAAGTAGTATTAAAATTACAAGACACATATCCTGAGTTAAAATTAGGTATTATCACACCATTTTATGGTCATACCTCCAAATGGAATGAACACAATATAGCAAAGTATGAATCTATTGCTAGTAATGCACAATTTCTAGAGAGTGTATTTCATTCTGAATATCAAGGACCTTTTCAATTTAAACAAACAGACCAATTTATATTAGATCATACAGATATGACGTTATTAATTTATGATGATGAACAAGAGGGAAGTCCAAAATATTTTAAGAGGATGTTAGTTGATTTTATGGAAAAAACGACTTATAATTGTGATATTGTGACATTTGATGAACTTACTGACTTTATTAACGATTTACAATGGCAACAAGACCAAAGTTTTGAATGAGGTGGAAATTAATGGCAGATGTTTCTTTAAAGCTTTCAGCAAAAGATATCTATGAAAAAGACTTTGAAAAAACGATGGCTCGCGGTTATCGTCGTGAAGAAGTTGATGCTTTTTTAGATGATATCATTACTGATTATCAGAAAATGGCTGATATGAATAATGAAGTAGTCAGACTATCTGAAGAAAATAATAAACTTAAAAAAGAAGTTGAAGAATTGAGAATCAGAGTTGCAACTTCACGTCCTTCTGATAATAAGTCATTTGCTTCAAGCAATTCGAAATCAGCGAATAACAACGTAGACATTTTAAAAAGAATTTCTAATCTTGAAAAAGCTGTTTTTGGCAAATAATACATTGATATCTTAAAGATATAAGCTTGTTACGAAGCATGTTTGATTGCTATTATGTTTGATTTTGATAGCTAATTATTTATCTATTTAAAATTCTATTAAATATTTTAAAATTATGTTATACTCACAAAAGTGATATTTTGGGTAATCGCTATAGAAATATAGAGGAAAGTCCATGCTCACACAATCTGAGATGATTGTAGTGTTCGTGCTTGATGAAACAATAAGTCAAGGCATTAATTTGACGGCAATGAAATAACCTAAGTCATTCATTGATATGGTTAAAATAGTTTGAAAGTGCCACAGTGACGTAGCTTTTATAGAAATATAAAAGGTGGAACGCGGTAAACCCCTCGAGTGAGCAATCCAAATTTGGTAGGAGCACTTGTTTAGCGGAATTCAACGTATAAACGAGACATCTTTACTCGCATAGTAAAGATCTGTAGACAGATGATTACCACCAAAGTACCAGTACAACTAGTGTACGTTATGAGTACAATGGTACAGAACATGGCTTATAGAGATATCACAGACTAGTTTAGCTCTCCCTTTTTATGGAGAGCTTTTTTTATTTTGTATACATAATTATTTTAATATTTGTTAATATACTAATATGATATGAGACAAAGGAGATGAAATAATGTATCAATTATTAGCCGTGTGTCCAATGGGTCTTGAAGCCGTAGTTGCTAAAGAAATACAAGAACTTGGTTATAATACTCAAGTTGAAAATGGACGCATTTTCTTTGAAGGTGATGCTAATGCCATTGTAAAATGTAATTTATGGCTACGTACAGCTGACCGATTAAAAATAGTAGTAGGACGCTTCAATGCTAAAACATTCGATGAACTTTTTGAAAAGACAAAAGCATTACCTTGGGAAACAATTATCGATAAAGAAGGACAATTTCCTGTCCAAGGTCGTAGTGTAAAATCTACACTTCATAGCGTTCCTGACTGTCAAGCCATTACTAAAAAAGCTATCGTTGAACGTCTTAAAAAAGCTTATAATGAAAAAGGATGGTTAAACGAAAGTGGTGCGAAATATCCTGTTGAAGTAGCTATTCTTAAAGATAATGTCCTACTTACCATTGATACGTCAGGTTCAGGACTAAATCGTAGAGGGTATCGTATTGCACAAGGTGAAGCACCTATTAAAGAAACATTAGCAGCTAGCTTAGTACGTTTAGCAAATTGGAAGGGTGATACACCCTTTATTGATCCATTTTGTGGTTCTGGAACCATTGCTATTGAAGCATGTTTAATTGCTCAAAATATTGCGCCAGGTTTTAATAGAGAATTTGTATCAGAGGAATGGAATATTATGCCTCCTAATATTTATGACGTCATGCGTGACGAAGCTGATCAACAAGCTGACTATGATAAAGACATTCAAGTGTATGCGTCTGATATCGATCCAGAAATGGTTGAAATTGCTAAACGTAATGCTGAAGAAGTAGGCCTAGGTGATATTATTCAATTTAGTGTTAAGGATGTTAATACATTAACTATCGACCAAGAAGGACCTGTAGCGTTAGTTGGTAACCCGCCCTACGGCGAGCGTATTGGAGGTAGAGCTGAAGTTGAAGAAATGTATCGATATGTAGGTAAACTAATGAAACAACATCCTTATTTATCAACATATATCCTTACAAGTAATAAAGAATTTGAGTATTTAGTAGATCGTAAAGCAACTAAACGTCGAAAACTTTTTAACGGTTATATCGAATGTACGTATTATCAATACTGGGGAAAAAAGCCTAATATTGATAAATAAATTTGACTTGAAGATTTATTTGAAAATAATTAATTTTGTAAATTTTTCTTAATAAATTGGATAATATTTATTTAAAATTTATGTATTTATTAGCACTATAATAGTGACTATTGTAAAGTTATTAGTAAGCGTGTTAAAAACATAGCACATTTAAACAGTATAGTAAGGAGAATAAGTTATGCAAACAGTTTTAATTGTAGGGGCTAACGGAAAAGTATCAATTGAAGCAACTAAAATTTTCTTAGAGAATTCTAGTTTTAACGTTGATTTATTTTTAAGAAATGCCCACCGTATTCCTGATTACGCATCTAATCGTATCACTGTCTTTGAAGGTGATGCTAAAAATGTTGAAGATTTAGAAAAAGCATTAGATCAAGTAGATATTGTTTTTGCAAGTTTATCAGGATCACTAGATAGAGAAGCACAAGCCATTATAGATGCCATGAACAAAAAGAATGTTAAACGTTTAATATTTGTGGCAGCTCCTGGTATTTATGACGAATTACCAGATAAATTCAATACATTTAACAAAGAACAATTTGGTGAAAAATTAACTAAATATCGTAAAGCAGCTGATTTAATTGAAGCGTCTGATTTAGATTATACAATTATTCGTCCTGCTTGGTTAACATTTAAAAATGAATCAGATTATGAAATTACTCAAAAAGGTGATACCTTTAAAGGAACAGAAGTTTCTAGAAGAAGTGTAGCCAATTTAGCAGTGCGTATAGCGAAACAACCTGAACTTTATTCTAGACAAAATATTGGAGTAAATAAACCAAATACTGATGGCGATAAACCAGCTTGGTTTAACTAATTCATTCTATATAGGTTTTTATTATTTCTTATGATAAAATTTAATAAACATAGCTAAAGATATTTTAGTTTTATCACCCTAAAAGTGAGGTTATAATTCTTTTTAGTTTTATAACCTTAATTTTTTTATATTTTAGAGTGAGTGAAATAAAGGGGATAGCATTATGCAAAATAATGAACAATTAGATGTATTATACAAATTAAAAAAAGAAATAGAAAAATCGAATAACGAAGCATTAGTACATACAATAAATCAAGTGATTAAAAAAGTATATTTAAATCAATATACTTTATCATTTGTTGGACATTTTTCAGCTGGTAAGTCAACATTAATCAATTTATTATTAGAACAAGATATATTGCCTAGCTCACCTGTACCAACAACGAGTAATACGGCTATAGTTTCTGTTTCAAAAGAAGAAGAAATTATTGCTAATTTAGAATATCAAAAATATGCTAAGTTAAAAACGTATGATGATGTAAAAATAATGAACCGATTAAATATTGATGTGGAATCTATTGAAATAAAGTTTCCTTCAAATAAGTTTAATCTTGGTTTTACATTACAAGACACTCCAGGAGTAGATTCAAATGTTTCTACACACCAATCCACTACTGAACAATTTTTATATACAAGCAATATGATTGTGTATATAGTTGATTATAATCATGTTCAGTCTGCGCTCAATTTCCAATTTATGAAACGCATGAATCAAGTAGGCATACCTATTATTTTTGTTATCAATCAAATTGATAAGCATAATGAGAATGAAATTTCTTTTGATACATTTAAACAAAAAGTAGAACAATCTATACAAGATTGGGATATTAAAGTCGCTCAACTATTTTATGTTAGTAAATTTGATCATCCAAACAATCAACTTCATTTATTCTCAGAGTTTTTAGTAGAACAAGATAAACTACGTGAACCTATTGAAGATTTTGTAACACGTATCATTGAATTTATACATCGTACTCAGCTTTCATATATTCAAGAGCATATGCAAAATATACTTGACGCTTTAAATATCAATGAATCCGAATTTGAAGAATCCTATAAACAATTTCAACAGAATCAAGCTATAAGTGAAGAAGCACAATTATTAAATCATTCTTCTCAATTATTAACGTACTTAAAAGAAAAACGGAAAAATATATTAGATAATGCTTATATTATGACTCATGATATGCGAGAAGATATTCGTTATTATCTTGAAAGCATGGCTTTAGACTTCAAAGTGGGCGGTCTTCTAAATAAAAAAAAGAAAACGGAAGAAGAGAGAGCAAAACGTTTACAAATTGTTGTAGACCGTTTACAAGAAAAAGTGAATCGACACATTCGTCAACCAATGCGTGAAGATTTATCTTTTGTAACTCGCTTTATTCATCATTCTGAAGTAAATCAACGAATTTTAAATCAACATTATGAAATTGAACCTACTTTAATTTCTAATTTATATCAAGTACAAACAAGCATTAATAATACCTATGTGCTCACATTTAGTGATGACGTTTTAAAAGCAATTGCACGTGCTATCGAAAAACAATCAGATTCATTATTTAAAGACATTATTGAACATACTGAAGCAACGGAATTATCTAACATAGAAGATAATGATGCACATTTATATGAACAGTATCTTGAGTTCAAGAATTTAAAACAGTCATTAACAACTGAAAATTATAAACATTATTATATTCATATAAATGACTCACTCGATAAATTAATTGATCGAACAGAAACACATTATAAACTTAATCAATCAACCATATCTTCAACAAATGATTTAGACGAAGATATTACATCAACTAAGGATACGACAACTCATCACTTTGATATTCAGAAAGCTCTGGCTATCATTGAGCCTGTTCCTTTATTCAATAAAACTAAGCAAGACATCAAAGCAACATTGCAACGCATAGATAATAAAATTGTAAAAATAGGCGTCTTTGGTACATTTAGTGCAGGAAAAAGTAGCTTGATTAATGCTTTACTTGGAGATCATTATCTTGTAAGCTCACCTAATCCAACAACAGCAGCTACGACTGAAATCTCATATGGTCATGATAGTCAAATTACTTTGAAAACAAATACGCAATTGTTAAATGAATTAAACCAATTACTTGAATATCAAAACGTTTCTTTTAACTCGTTAGAAAAATTTATGAATAGTAATATTGAGTCTTTAAAACAACAATTAGAAAAAAATCAATTGGCTTTTATAACATCAGTAGAGAAGCACTTTTCAATGTACCAAGATATGCTAACAGAAGGTATAACACATACTATTTCACAAAATGAAATTAAGCAATGGAGTGCTGAAGACGAATACGCTACATTTGTTAAAACCGTTCATATACAACTTCCACTGGATTGGTTAAAAGACAAAATTATCGTTGATTCATTAGGGTTACATTCTAATAATCAACGACATACAAATGAAACTGAACGCATCTTAACTTCTTCAGACCTAATTTTATATGTGAGCTATTTTAATCACTCATTTACTGATAATGACAAAGCATTTATTGAACATATGAAAGATATTAACCAATTAAATGAAGCACAGACATTTAAAATGATTATTAATGCGATAGATTTAGCTGAAACTAATGAAGATTTAATAGCAGTGGAGCAGTATGTAAAAGATGCTCTATCTCAAGTGAATCTGCCATCTGAATTATTCGGTGTATCAAGTAAACGTGCATTGGAGACTAAAGATGAAGGCATTCTTAAATTAAAAGAAAGTATTAATCATTTTGTCGAAACTGAATCGAAAACGATTTTAGAGAAGCAAATGATTCATCAAATCGAGCAAATGCGCGATAACTTTAATCAAATCATCTATGAATTTAAAACAAATCAAACACGTATGTTAGAACAACAACAACAACTTGAAACTTATAAAAATAAAACACCATTAACTAACCAAATTATTCATACAAGTGAGCAGCATACTAAAAATGAGGTTGAAGAACAAATCTATCATTTAAATAAACGATTACAGCTTCAATTATTAGATGAGGTTAAAAAAGTATATAATAGTCAAATGACACAAAATAATGATTTTAATGATGAAAAGAAACGTGCTACGAAAATGTACTTAGATCAAGTTCATCAACGATTATATTTAGAACAAACTTTATTAGTCGAAAGAATAAAAACATACTTTACTTCTCAATTAGATCAACAAATAGCACCAACAATTCAAAAATTAAACTCAGTTCATGTACTTATCCAACCTCATTTTAAAATAACAGCGCCGTTTACTGATGATGCACTATTACGTATTAGTTTAGAAGAGATGCTTTCAGTTTTACCTAAACAGTTGTCTAAACGTAAAATTTTAAATGCAAATGCGCAAAGAGAACTGCAAGAAATGATTTGTACAAATACACTAGAACTGCTACAACCATCACTAAACGTATTAAAACAACAATTAAATTATTATGTATCTAACTTAACTCACGACGCGAACATCGAACTTAATCAGTTAAATAATAATGTTTTAGAGCAAATCAATGACTTATTATCTAAACGTATCGATAATTCACTCATTGAACAATTAGAAACAGTAAATCAACAATTGGAACCACTTTTAAATTAGAAAGAAGGATTAATATGACTCAACGTGTCTTACTTGTAGATGGAATGGCACTCTTATTTAGACATTTTTATGCTACAAGTCTACACAATCAATTTATGTATAATTCTAAAGGTATGCCAACCAATGGGATTCAAGGTTTTGTTAGACATATCTTTACGGCAATTAAGGATATTAAACCAAGCCATGTTGCGATATGTTGGGATATGGGGCAAGCGACCTTTAGAAATGCTATGTATACTTCTTATAAACAAAATAGACCTGCGCCACCAGAAGAATTGATACCTCAATTCGATTACGTAAAAGACATTTCAGAACAATTTGGTTTTGTGAATATCGGTGTTGCAAATTATGAGGCAGACGATGTCATAGGAACACTCGCTAAAATATATTCAAAAGATAATGAAGTACATATTGTAACTGGAGATAGAGATATTTTACAATGTATCAATGAACAAGTAGAAGTCTGGTTAATCAGAAAAGGTTTTAATATTTATCATCATTATACTCTTAATCGTTTTAATGAAGAGTATGCATTACATCCACTTCAACTTATTGATATTAAAGCATTTATGGGAGATTCAGCAGATGGGTATCCTGGTGTTAAAGGTATTGGGGAAAAAACCGCCATTAAATTAATACAATCTTATGGTAGCGTTGAAAACGTACTAGACCATATCGAATCACTTACACCTGGTCAACAGAAAAAAATTGCAACTGATAAAGAAAATTTGATTTTATCCAAACAATTAGCGGAAATCTATACGGATGTGCCTATCGATACAACTGCATTATATAAAGAAATGGAATATACACATTCATTGAATCATATTCTTTCAATTTGTAATGAACACGAACTTTATGTCTCTGGTAAATATCTTGCTTCAAAAATTTTAATGTAAAACAGATAAAAAAAGAAGATAAAAGAATTCAACATAAATTCTTTTATCTTCTTTTTTACATTATTATTGTTTATTCTTAATTAATTTGTATAGAGCTTGTTGTGCTAATTGATTTGCTTCTTTATTTTTATCTCTTGGAACCCATTTTACAAATAGCAAATCAAAACTTGCTTCTAAAATCTCCATATTTTCAAAAAATGGTTTGAAACGCGCATTTTTTACATAACCTTGATTCACGCTATCTTCTATCAATTTAGAATCTGTATGCAATAAAGCATTTGAAACATTTAATTCACGAGCATGTTCTAATGCATGAATGAATGCAGACCATTCAGCACTATGGTTGTCCAATTCTCCTAAATCATGTGTATACGTATATTTAATATCATTTTCTTTAATTACTATCCCACACGTACTACGTCCCGGATTGCCACTCGTTGCAGCATCAAAAAATATTTTAGCCATTAAAAACACCTCTAGTTTAAGCATTAATTAAACACTATTTGTCTATTTAAAAATAGCATATTGCTTAGTAAACCTAAACAATATGCATGTATGATTGTTTTAATAACCTTCGTCTAATTTTTGAATTTTTCCTTTTCGATAGAAAGACTTCGCAATATAACCAAATGGAACATTGAAAATCGTTGAGACTAATTTTAAAACATACGTAGTAATAAAGATTTCAAATACAACACTTGCAGGCAATGTACCGATAAATGCGATAGTTACAAATAATGCAGTATCAATAATTGAACTTAATACCGTACTTCCATAAGCTCTAATAATAAATGTTTTATCTGATTGGAAAACTTTTTTTATCATTGAAAAGATGAACACATCTACATGTTGCCCTATAATATAAGCAATAATTGAACCTAAAGCAATTCTCGGCACTAAATCAAAAATCGTAGATAATGCTTTTTGAGATATATCTTCTGGTGCGGGTATAAAATGTAATGACATTTGCATTACAATTATCATAACAAGAGTTGATGAGAAGCCTAACCATACAGCACGTTTAGCAACTTTTCGTCCATAAATATCATTTAAAATATCTGTAGCTAGGTAGATAGAGGCAAACATTACATTACCTAAAGTTGCTGAGATACCAAAAATATCAACCGTTTTGATGACTTGGATATTAGCAATAATTGTACCGATAGCTACCCAAGCGATAAGACCTTGTTTACCAAAACAACGATACATTAAAACCATTACAATAAATGTTACAAAAAAAGTAGCAATGCCAAAAAATTCATTATACATCATTTATCCTCCTAAATTTTGATAATGCGGGTGTTTAGAAACCGCTAAGCAACTTTAATATTTTATAGTAAAAGTAATTCAAATTCAATACTCATTAATCAATTCATATTATAAATAATAAAAAATAAAATCGATTATTTTAAAATGATCATCATATAAGTTATAATAACTCCATATTTATAAAATTAAGTATAAGGAGTGAAAGTTATACTTACACATTCCGAACAAAATGCAATAGAAAAAATTGATGAATTAATGAATACTTATTGTGATAAATGTTTACTGAAAACACACATTAGAAAAACAGAAGGAAAAACACAAGCACATCATTTTTGTATTTCTGAATGTTCAATAGGTAAGCAAATTAAGCAATTAGGCAATGAACTTCAATAGGAGGGAATTTTATGCATATAAAGTCAATTGAAGACACACCAAATTATAATACGATTAAAATTAATTTAAGTGAAAAACGTAAAGATAATCAATCAAATACGTATACATCTGCTCAAGATGGTCAACCTGATTTTATTAATCGATTATTTGATATCGAAGGAGTAAAGTCAGTTTTTTATGTCATGGATTTTATTTCAGTAGATAAAGAGGAATATGCCAATTGGGATGATCTTGTACCTAAAATTGAAGACACATTTTAATTTTAGGAGGAACAGTAGTGGAAATATTAAAAATTGAACCAACACCAAGCCCAAATACAATGAAAATCGTTTTAAGTGAAAAGCGTGCTGATAATCAGTCGAACACATATACAGAAGTCAAAACATCTCAACTTGATTTTATTAATGACTTATTACAAATTAAAGATGTTAAATCTATATTTCATGTAATTGACTTTTTAGCTATTGATAAGTATCCGAAAGCACATTGGGAAGAGGTATTACCTCAAATTACTGCGTCACTTCAAAAAGAGGAAACTATCAGTCAATCATCTCAGTTTGATGAACACTATGGAGAAGTGAAAGCAGAGATACTCACTTTTAAAAATATCCCATATCAAATTAAATTAACAAATGCTCATGAAGAAGTACGTAAACAACTACCTGATATCTTTGTTAATAGTATGCTTAAAGCACAAGAAGATGATGATAATGTTATTTTTCTTAGAAAATGGAAAGAGCTTGGTTTACGTTATGGAGAACTTTCTCTAGTTATGGGAGAAGTTTATGAAGAAATCATTGCATTATATCCAAAAAGTCGATTGGAACAATTAGTCGTTCAAGCTTTATCTACACAAACGAAAAGTACATCTCATTTTTATCAACATGTTTCATATGAGGAGTACTTGAATGAATCAGACTGGAAAGTACGCCTCAGAATGTTAACAGAATTTCCAACACCAACACTTGAGGATATTCCACTCTTAGAGCAAGCCCTAAATGAAAATAAGTTACCATTAAGACGTCAAGCGATTGTTTTATTTGGTATGATTGAAAGTAAAGAAACATTGCCATATTTGTATAAAGGATTAAATGATCAGCATCCAGCTATTCGACGTACAGCTGGAGACTGTATCAGTGATTTAGGTTATAAAGAAGCTTTGCCAGAAATGGAAAAAGCACTTGATGATCCACAAAAAATTGTTCGTTGGAGAGCTGCAATGTTTTTATTTGAAGAAGGTGGCGAAGCGCAACTAGCATCTCTAAGAGCGCATGCAAACGACAATGCTTACGAAGTAAAACTTCAAGTGAAAATGGCAATTTCTAGAATTGAAAATGGCGATGAAGCATTAGGTTCCGTATGGAAACAAATTGCTAATCGTAATAAACATTAAAGGAGTTTTTTATATGAATCCGTATGAACAATATATGCATGAACTAGCACAACAAATGCGTTCTGAATTAACTGATAATGGTTTTACAAGTTTAGAATCAAGTGAAGATGTATCAAACTATATGAACAATGTTAAAGATGACGAAACAACATTTGTTGTTATTAATTCTACATGTGGTTGTGCTGCTGGTTTAGCGAGACCTGCTGCTGTAGCAGTTGCTGATCAAAATGATAAAAAGCCAACACATAAAGTCACAGTATTCGCTGGACAAGATAAAGAAGCAACGCAAACAATGCGCGATTATATCCAACAAGTACCTTCAAGCCCTTCGTATGCTTTATTTAAAGGTACAGAATTAAAGCATTTTATTCCGCGTGAACATATTGAAGGTAGAGATATTCAAGATATTTGTATGGATATTAAAGATGCTTTCGACGAAAATTGTTAATATGATTATATTAAATTAATCTATCTTAATATGCATCTCCAATAATAAATTATCTCAGTTTGATAATTTATTATTGGAGATTTTTAAATATAAAAATGTTTTGAAATAATATAATTCATTCAATATCTTTCTATTTTCTAGTATAATGATAATTAATATAAAATTTAGGAGAGATGTACATATGCTCAATCCTTTTGATTCGGCGTATCACGATTTATGTAATGACATTTTAGAAATTGGTAATCAACGTGATGATAGAACACATACAGGTACCATTTCTAAATTTGGACATCAAATCCGCTTCGATTTAACGAAGGGATTCCCTTTACTCACTACAAAAAAAATATCTTTCAAACTTATTGCTACTGAGTTATTGTGGTTTATAAAAGGAGATACTAATATTCAGTATTTATTAAAATATAATAATAATATTTGGAATGAATGGGCTTTTGAAAAATATATTCAATCTGAAGATTATCATGGTCCAGATATGACAAATTTTGGACATCGTTCTCAAGAAGATGAAAATTTCAATAAAATGTATCAACAGGAAATGAAAAAATTTAAAGAGAAAGTGTTGAATGATGATACTTTTGCTAAAAAATATGGTGATTTAGGAAATGTCTATGGAAAGCAATGGCGTGATTGGGTAGATCAATATGGTAATCATTTCGATCAGCTTAAAACAGTTATTCAGCAAATTAAGACAAACCCTAATTCGAGAAGACACATAGTTTCAGCATGGAATCCCACTGAAATTGATACTATGGCATTACCACCATGTCATACAATGTTTCAGTTCTACGTACAAGATGGCAAATTAAGTTGTCAACTTTATCAACGTAGTGCAGATATTTTCCTAGGTGTGCCTTTTAATATTGCAAGTTATGCATTACTTACGCATTTAATTGCTAAAGAATGTAACTTAGAAGTTGGAGAATTCATTCATACTTTTGGAGATGCACATATTTATTCTAATCACATAGAGGCAATTAAGACTCAACTTTCTAGAGAAGGTTTTGCACCTCCTACATTAAAAATAAATTCTGAACACTCAATCTTTGATATTAATTATGAAGATTTAGAACTTGTAGACTATCAATCTCATCCAGCAATTAAAGCGCCCATTGCTGTGTAATCTATCTTTAATTAAAAATAAACTAAAAGGGGATATGATAAATGACCTTATCAATTTTAGTGGCACATGATCAACAACGTGTCATTGGTTATAAAAATGCTCTACCATGGCATATTCCAAATGATTTAAAACATGTAAAACAACTCTCAACTGGCCATACACTTGTAATGGGTAGAAAAACATTTGAGTCCATTGGCAAACCATTACCAAATAGAAAAAATGTAGTTTTAACTCGTGATAACAATTTTAAACCTGATGGCGTTGAAGTGATTCACACAATTGATGATATCTACAACTTAGAGGGTCATGTATTTATTTTCGGTGGCCAAACATTATTTGAAGTAATGATTGATAAAGTTGACGATATGTATATCACTGTAGTAGATGGAAAACATCAAGGTGATACATTTTTCCCTCCCTATACATTTGAAGATTGGACGGTTGTATCTTCTGAAGAGGGTCAACTTGATGGAAAAAATACTATTCCACATACCTTTTTACATTTAGTACGAAAATAAAATAAATTAACAGGAGAAATTATGACTAAACAAGTAATCGTTACAGACTCTACCTCAGATTTATCAGCTGAATATTTAAATCAACATAACATCCATGTTGTTCCATTAAATTTAACCATTGATAAAGAATCATTTGTAGATCAAGTAGATATCTCATCCGAGGAGTACATTAAACGTATTGAAGAAGACGCTGACGTTAAAACGAGTCAGCCATCAATTGGTAAATTTATTGAATTATATGAACAACTTGATAAAGACAATGACGATGTAGAAATCTTTAGCATTCATATGTCTTCAGGATTAAGTGGAACATATCAGACTGCTTTACAAGCGAGCAATATGATTGAAGCAAAAGTAAATGTGATTGATTCAAAATCAATTTCTTTTGGATTAGCATACCAAATTCAACGTTTAGTAGAACTTGTAAACACTAATCTTTCAAGTGCAGAAATTATTAAACATATTTCAGAATTGCAGAAAAATATTAAACTATTTGTTGTTATTGGCCAACTCAATCAATTAATTAAAGGTGGACGCATCAGTAAAACAAAAGGTTTAATCGGAAATATTATGAAAATAAAACCGATAGGAACACTTAGAGAGGGATATTTAGAAATCGTACATAATTCTCGTACACAAAACTCTAGTATTCAATATCTAAAAAAAGAAATTGCTAAATTTATTGAAAATCATACTATTCAATCGATTGGTATTGCACATGCAAATACGATTGAATTCGTTGAAAAAGTAAAACATCAATTTAATGAAGCATTTAGACAACAAAATTATGATGTTAATGTAACGACACCAGTCATTTCTACACACACTGGTCAAGGCGCTATCGGTCTTGTCGTAGTTAGAGGATAATGGATAATAATAGGTGACTTAAGTTATTGACCTCTGAGTTAATTACTTTAATTTCATATCATTATATCGTAAATTTAAAGAAAGATAGAGGAGGTAATATAATGGCATATGCAACTTTAGCAGGAGGATGTTTCTGGTGTATGGTTAAACCCTTTACATCTTACCCAGGTATTGAAGATGTCGTATCAGGTTATAGTGGCGGAAATATAGAAAATCCAACGTATGAACAAGTATGTTCAAATCAAACTGGTCATAGAGAAGCAGTTCAAATTACTTATAATCCAGATATTACGTCATTTGAAAATATTTTGGATGTTTACTTTAAACTATTTGACCCGACAGATAATAAAGGGCAATTTTTTGATAGAGGCGAAAGCTATGAACCAGCAATATTTTATCACGATGAACAACAAAAAAAAGCTGCTGAATTAAAAATCCAACAACTAAATGAAGAAGGTATTTTTAAAAAACCAATCATCACACCAGTTCTTCCTTACAAAAACTTTTATCCAGCGGAAGATTACCATCAAGACTATTATAAAAAAAATCCTATGCATTATGAGCAATATCAACGCGGTTCTGGTAGAAAAGCATTTATAGAATCACATTGGGGGTCTCAAAATGATTAAAAAAGATAAAAGCGAATTAAATGATATGGAGTATCTCGTTACTCAAGAAAATGGTACAGAACCTCCTTTTCAAAATAAATATTGGAATCATTTTGACAAAGGAATATACGTAGATAAAATTTCTGGTAAGCCTTTATTTACTTCTGAAGAGAAATTTGAATCTGATTGTGGTTGGCCAAGTTTCTCAAAAGCATTAGACGATGATGAAATTGTTGAACTCGTAGATAAATCATTTGGTATGATTCGAACTGAAGTTAGATCAGAAGATGCTAACAGTCATTTAGGTCACGTATTCAATGATGGCCCAAAAGAAAGTGGCGGATTGCGTTATTGTATTAATTCTGCAGCTATTCAATTTATTCCATACGAAAAATTAGAAGAATTAGGATATGGCGATTTGATACAACATTTTAATAAATAGGAGCGATGAATAATGTTTAAAAAATTATTTGGTAAAGATAAAGAAGTCAATAAGGAAACTCAACTATATGCACCATTAACAGGTGAATATGTCAAAATTGAAGATATACCAGATCCTGTATTTGCCCAAAAAATGATGGGTGAAGGTTTCGGTATTAATCCTACTGAAGGTGAGGTGGTTTCCCCAGTTGCTGGAAAAGTTGATAATGTTTTTCCAACAAAACATGCAATTGGTTTAAAAACTAAAAATGGTCTTGAAATTTTAGTACACATTGGATTAGATACTGTTCAGTTAGACGGAGAAGGATTTAATGTACTGGTTAGCAGTGGTGACACAGTACAAGTAGGCGACCCTTTACTCAAATTCGATTTAGAATTTATTAGAAATAATGCCAAATCAGTTATTTCACCTATTATTATTACAAATTCTGATCAAACAGAATCTATTTCACTCGATGATGTTAAAGCTGTTATTAAAGGCGAAACTAAAGTTGTCGATGTGACAATGAGCTAATGAAAGATCATTCATTTTATCAATTTGCCTTAACGGCTAGAGGACGTAAAGATGATAAAGGTGAATTAGCCAAAGACATTTTCAATGACTTATCGTTTCCAAAACATGAAAGTGACTTCAACGTATTATCAGACTATATCGAAATGCAAAGTGACATTACGTTACCTATGTCCGTATTTGATGATTTATATGAAGAATATACAGAATGGTTAAAATTCTAATTTAAATTCATTTTATGTCTAAATATGATATGGAGTGGTGTTATAAAATCTTAATTTTAGATTTATATGCCACTCTTTTTATTTTTATCTAATTAAGAATACAATTTCTTATAATTTGCGTTTGCTTAAAAATAAAGACATACTAGGTATGTCTTTATATAAAATGATAAGAGACAAGATGTAATTAGAGGAAGTGATTTTATGAATAATCATTCTGAGGAGCACCATGACGGACAATCAGATGAAAAAAGACATGCATCTCCTAAAAAAAAGATGCATTTGAAAATATGGCAGTTTATCTTAATTTTATTAAGTGTTATTATCATTACAACAATTATAGCTGTATTTGCAACGATAGGAATCAGTCATAAGTTAAGTGGTTTAACTAAAGAAGAGCGTCAAGAAATGAAAAAAATAGAATTTGCATATAAAACGTTAGATACAGACTATTACAAAAAACAAAACTCAAGTAAACTTTCTGAAGCTGCAATTAATGGTATGGTAAAAGAATTAAAAGACCCATATTCTGAATACATGACAAAGTCTGAAACAAAGAGCTTTAATGAAGATGTATCTGGAGATTTTGTAGGTATTGGTGCAGAAATGCAAAAGAAAAATAAAGATATTATGATTACAAGTCCTATGAAAGATTCTCCTGCTGAAAAAGCTGGCCTTCAACCTAAAGATGTTGTCACAAAAGTTAATGGTAAGTCTGTAGTAGGTAAACCTTTAGATCAAGTTGTTAAAGTGGTAAGAGGTAAAGAAGGCACAAATGTTAGGTTAACTATTAAACGCGGTTCTGAAGAAAAAGATATTAATATTAAACGTGGTAAAATTCATGTCAAAAGTGTGGAGTATAAGAAAAAAGGTAACATAGCTGTATTTACGATTACTA
Source organism: Staphylococcus sp. SUC_1.2 (assembly GCF_026222585.1). Taxonomy (NCBI): domain Bacteria; kingdom Bacillati; phylum Bacillota; class Bacilli; order Caryophanales; family Staphylococcaceae; genus Staphylococcus; species Staphylococcus sp. SUC_1.2. Next base: position 43,092 of record NZ_JANJPM010000020.1, read on the forward strand.
AATTCCAACAAAATACTGCGGGTGAATTAAAATCTGCAATTATAAAAGCTCATGATGCTGGTGTTCGAAATATCATCTTAGACTTGCGTAATAATCCAGGGGGATTATTAGATGAAGCAGTTAAAATGGCTAATATTTTTATTGATAAAGGTCAAACTGTTGTTCAACTTGAAAAAGGCAATGATAAAGAAGCAATTAAAACTTCAAATGATGCTTTAAAAGATGTTAAAGATATGAAAGTGAGTATTTTAGTAAATGAAGGTTCCGCAAGTGCGTCAGAGGTCTTTACAGGGGCAATGAAAGATCACCATAAAGCTAAAGTGTATGGTTCAAAAACATTTGGTAAAGGAATCGTTCAAACCACACGAGAACTTAAAGATGGGTCATTATTAAAATATACACAAATGAAATGGTTAACACCTGATGATCATTATATTCATGGAAAAGGTATTAGACCAGATGTTACAATTGATTCTCCTAAGTATCAATCATTAAGTGTTATTCCGTCTGATAAAACATATTCTGTTGGCGATAATAATAAAAACGTTAAATCGATAAAAATTGGTTTAGATGCTTTAGGTTATTATAACGGAGATGAATCAAACCAATTTGATAATCAATTAGCTAATGCTATTAAACTATTCCAATCAGATAATCAACTATCTGAAACGGGAAAATTTGACACCAAAACAAATGAAAAATTCACTCAATTATTAGTTGAAAAATCAAATAAAGAAGACACAGTCTTAGACAAATTATTAAAATTAATAAAATAGAAAGGAATAACTATTATATGATTAGACTAGGTAAACATGAAGATATTAATCAAATCGAAACATTAGTGTCAGAAGCAAAAGATTTAATGAAATCATTTGGGAATAATCAGTGGGACGATAAATACCCAGCTACTGAACATTTTAAGGAAGATATTGATACAGAGACGTTATATGTTTTAGAAGAAAATAACACTATTTATGGATTTATTGTTGTCGACCAACAACAATCAGAGTGGTATGATGATTTAGAATGGCCAGTTAATAGAAATAACGCTTATGTTATTCATAGATTAGCTGGTTCTAAAGATTATAAAGGTGCAGCAACTCAATTATTTGATTTTGCAGTTAAATTAGCAGAAGAACATCATATCCATGTGATTCTGACAGATACTTTTGCATTAAATAAACCCGCTCAAGGTTTATTCGAGAAATTTGGTTTCCAAAAAGTAGGAGAAACAGAAATTGACTATCATCCATTCGATAGAGGCGCACCATTCTATGCATATTATAAAAACATATAAGAATAGAGGTTAATAATCATGTCTAAAATTGCGTTTACCGGAGGCGGCACAGTAGGCCATGTGTCTGTGAACTTAAGTTTAATTCCAACTGCATTAGAAAAAGGACATCAAGTTTTTTATATTGGTTCTAAAAACGGAATTGAACGAGAAATGATTGAATCACAACTTTCGAATATTAAATATTACCCAATTTCAAGTGGTAAATTACGTCGTTATTTATCATTTGAAAATGCAAAAGATGTTTTTAAAGTATTAAAAGGTATCTTAGATGCCCGTCGCGTTCTAAAAAAAGAAAAGCCTGATTTATTATTTTCTAAGGGGGGATTTGTTTCTGTTCCTGTTGTTATAGCAGCACGTTCATTGAATATTCCTACTATTATTCATGAATCAGATTTAACTCCTGGTTTAGCAAACAAAATATCTTTAAAATTTTCAAAAAAAATATATACAACATTTGAAGATACACTTAAATATCTACCTAAAGATAAAGCTGATTTTGTAGGGGCAACCATTAGAGAAGATTTAAAAGAAGGTAATCAACAAAAAGGTTATGAAATAACAGGGTTTGATTCAGATAAAAAAGTATTACTTGTTATGGGTGGTAGCCTAGGTAGTAAAAAATTAAATGATATTATTAGAGAAAATCTTGAAGCTTTACTACATGATTATCAAATCATTCATTTAACAGGGCATGGATTAGTAGATGAGTCTTATAAACAAAAAGGATATATTCAATATGAATTTGTTAAAGAAGAATTAACGCATTTATTATCTATTACAGACACAGTCGTAAGTCGTGCAGGTTCTAATGCTATCTATGAATTCTTGACTTTAAGAATCCCAATGTTGCTCATACCACTAGGACTTGATCAATCTAGAGGGGATCAAATTGACAATGCTAAATATTTTGAATCCAAAGGATATGGAAAAATGATTCCAGAAGATCAACTTACACAATTCAAATTACTCGAACAATTAAAACAAATTGAATCTCACCGTACTGATATTACTCATCAAATGGAATCTTATAAAGAAAGTTATACTAAAGAAGACTTATTTAATAAAATCTTGAACGACGCGCTTTAATATAGGAGGACCAATTGATGAATAGAACGAAACACATTACATTGCTCATTGTTTTTACATTAATCTTTGGCATCATTGCATTTTTCCATGAATCACGTTTAGGCAAATGGATTGATAATGAAGTATATGAATTTATTTATGCATCGGAGAGTTTTATTACTACATCTATTTTATTAGGTGCAACAAAAATTGGAGAAGTATGGGCAATGGTTTGTTTGTCATTAATGCTTGTTGCTTATTTAATGCTTAAACGTTACAAAATTGAAGCTTTATTTTTTGTTATCACAATGTCACTATCAAGTATATTAAATCCCTTACTAAAAAATATTTTTGATCGTGAACGTCCAACATTACTACGTTTAATTGATATTTCTGGATTTAGTTTTCCTAGTGGACATGCAATGGGTTCGACTTCATTTTTTGGAAGTGCAATGTATATTGCTCAGCGTAGAGCATCAGGAAGTACAAAAGGCGTCATTATTGGACTATGTGCGGCACTTATTTTACTCATTTCTATTTCAAGAGTTTATTTAGGCGTGCATTATCCAACTGATATTATTGCAGGAATCATTGGAGGTGCTTTCTGTATCGTTCTTTCAACTTTAGTATTAAAAGGATTACATGAGCCTACAACCTTATAAATAATAAATAAGTGCGCCTTATTTGGCGCACTTATTTATTATTTACGTCTCGTTTTAAAACGAACGTTTATTAGTATTTACGGACATATAAATTAAGGGGGGAATGGCTTGAAAATGATTATAATTCTAAGTATTTTAAATTATGGGGGAAACTTAGATTTAATTGATAATCATTTTCAATTAATATTATAACTTATTGATAACGATTGTCAATTAAAATCTTACTTTTATTTTATTCATTCTATTAACAAATAATTTTTGTGATAGAATATTGGTTATGTTATGAGAAGTCATACGTTTATTAAAAAAGAGGTGTCTGAAAAAATGACTAATATTTTAATCGTCGAAGATGAACAAAATTTAGCCAGATTTCTTGAATTAGAATTAACACATGAGGGTTATAAGGTGGACATCGAATATGATGGGGAACCTGGTTTAGAAAAAGCATTAAATAACGATTTTGATTTGATTATTTTAGATTTAATGTTACCAAATATAAATGGCCTAGAAATTTGTAGACGTGTACGCCAAGTGCAATCAACACCAATTATTATCATCACTGCTAAAAGTGATACTTACGATAAAGTGACTGGATTAGATTATGGTGCAGATGACTATATAGTAAAGCCCTTTGAAATTGAGGAGCTTTTTGCAAGAATTCGTGCTGTATTACGTCGTCAGCCTCATAAGGATATTATCGATATTAATGGTATCAGAATAGATATTGATGCATTTAAAGTAACTGTTGATGGTAAGCAATTAGATTTTACTAAAACTGAATATGATTTATTGTATCTATTAGCAACGAATCGCAATCACGTACTACAACGTGAACAAATTTTAAATCATGTATGGGGATATAATAGTGAAGTAGAAACGAATGTGGTTGATGTATACATCAGATATTTAAGAAATAAATTGAAACCTTTCAATAAAGAAAAAGTCATTGAAACTGTTCGTGGTGTAGGATACGTGATTCGATAATGAAAAATCATACATTACAATATAAATGGATGACTATCACTACATTGATTATGTTTACGACAATTATTTTATTTTGTCTTATTATTATATTCTTCTTAAAAGATACTTTAAGAGAAGGAGAAGTGGATGAAGCAGAACATAGTTTAAGTGATATTGTCAATTTAATTCAAACGCGTCCGATTAATAATATATCGATATTAGATTTAAGTGCTTCATTAGAAAATTATGAAGAAGTCATTATTTACAATCATACAGGTCAAAGAATAATGAAATCATCTAATGAAAGTACGATTCAGTTTATACCTAATAATAATTTACAAAAGACCGATCGAATTCAAGTAATGCGAAATAATGGAAAAGAGTATTTAGTTATTACTGAACCACTTCATAGTCCAAACTTTAAAGGTTATAGCGTACTCATTCATTCTCTTGAGCATTATAACAACTTAGTAAAATCACTTTATATTATTGCTGTTGTTTTTGGTCTACTTGCTACAGTGATTACTGCATGTATTAGCTATTTCATTTCTAAAAATATTACAAAACCGCTAGTAACAATGTCTAATAAAATGAATCAAATACGACGCGATGGTTTTCAAAATAAATTAGAACTTGATACAAGTTATGAAGAAACAGACAATTTAATAGAAACTTTCAACGAAATGATGTATCAAATTGAAGCCTCTTTTAATCAACAAAGACAATTTGTTGAAGATGCTTCTCATGAGTTAAGAACACCACTTCAAATCATTCAAGGCCATTTAAATTTAATTAAACGCTGGGGTAAGAAAGATCCTGCTATTTTAGAAGAGTCTTTAAATATTTCACTAGAAGAAATGAATCGAATTACAAAGCTAGTAGAAGAATTATTATTATTAACCAAAGATAAAGTAAATATGCAATCCTTAGAAAAAGAGGACGTTGATATCAATGAAGAAATTCAATCACGAATTAAGGCACTTCAACAATTGCATCCAGATTATCTATTTGAGATTGAATTAGAACAAAAACCTTTAGTTTTACAAATTAATCGTCATCAATTTGAACAATTAATCTTAATTTTTATAGACAATGCTATGAAATATGATAAAGAGAGAAAGCATATATGTATTAAAACACAATTGCGTAATAAACAAATAAGTATTGAAATTACCGATCATGGCTTAGGCATACCAAAAGAAGATCAAGAATTTATTTTCGATCGTTTCTATAGAGTAGATAAATCTAGAGCAAGAAGCCAAGGTGGTAATGGCTTAGGGCTTTCAATTGCCGAAAAGATTGTGAGTCAATATGGAGGTTACATTTCTGTAGATAGTGAACTTAATAAATTCACAACATTTAAAATCAATTTTAAAT
>NZ_JANJPM010000021.1:0-47864 GCF_026222585.1 Staphylococcus sp. SUC_1.2
ATTCCCATTTCTTAGAAGTAATAACTTTTTATCTATATCTCTTAAATATTTATTTAACTAAGGCGAACACTTTATAGTCTGTTTGTTCTGTATTATCGGGTATATCGTTCTTATAATCATCGTTTAAAATCGCTTTTTTAGGGATCGTATGATCGGTAATTTCGTACATGTGTTCCGTATGAGCGTTCTGATATAAGTTAGTAAAAAACACCAGAAAAACGATGCAAGATACTACTAGAACAATTATATTTTTAATGATATTACTAGTATAATTACTAAGCATTTATTTTCACTCCTAGAACATTTGTTTGTATAAATACTTTAACAGAACGAGTGTTCCTAGTCAATAGTATTACGAACAAATGTTTGTTTAAAAAATCAAAAAATGCTATACTATATTAAAATAAACTTAGGGAGTGCCTATATATGAGAGAGTTAACTAAAAGACAAAGTGAGATTTATGATTATATTAAACATGTTGTTCAAATAAAAGGTTATCCACCAAGTGTAAGAGAGATTGGTGAAGCTGTTGGTCTTGCTTCAAGTTCAACTGTGCATGGTCATTTATCTAGATTAGAAGAAAAAGGATATATTAGAAGAGATCCTACTAAACCTAGAGCAATTGAAATCGTGAGTGATCAAAATAATGATATGACTAGAGAAGAAACTATCTATGTTCCTGTTATCGGTAAAGTTACAGCTGGAGTTCCAATTACAGCAGTAGAGAATATAGAAGAATACTTTCCATTACCAGAACATTTAACATCCACACACAATAGTGATGTGTTTATTTTAAATGTTATCGGTGAAAGTATGATTGAAGCGGGTATTTTAGACGGAGATAAAGTAATTGTAAGAAGCCAAACTATTGCTGAAAATGGAGATATTATCGTAGCAATGACTGAAGATGATGAAGCTACTGTAAAACGTTTTTTTAAAGAAAAAAATCGATATCGTTTACAACCAGAAAATAGTGCTATGAGTCCTATTTACTTAGATAATGTAACAGTTATCGGTAAAGTTATTGGTCTTTATAGAGAATTGTAGTTTATCTCTTGTTTGTTACGTTAAAATCTCTTATATATATGTTTAATATACAAAAAACTAGAAGTGCCTAAGCACTTCTAGTTTTATTTTTTATTTAAAATCTCTTTAACTTTATCAAGTATATCTTTTTTCTTATTTTTCTTTGTAGGCATAATATCAACTTCCTTGCAAAAAGAACATACCCCTATATATTATAAATCAAACATTATCCAGCATAGTTTTCTGTCCAAAATGGTTGTCGCTTATTATTAAAATCTACACCTACACCTAATGTATTAACGTGTGTATTTAAAATATTTTCCCGATGTCCTAGAGAATTCATAAGTCCTTCGTGAGCATAAATACTACTTTGTTGACCATAAGCTAAATTTTCAGCAGCAGCATTAAATTGTATACCATCACGTTTCATTCTATCGAAAGGTGAATGACCATTTAAATCAGTATGCTCAAAATAATTATTTTTAACCATATCTTCACTATGTTTTCTTGCAGTATTAGATATTTTTTTAGAGTAATCCAATGTATTTAATCCGTGTTGTTTTCTTTCTGCATTAACTAAATCAAAGTTTTGATATTCAAAGCTTTTTTCTAGCGTTGTAGAAGGTGCACCATATTGCTTTTGTAATCGGTTTTCCATCGATTCACTCACTTGCAACAACCCTGTTAAGTTATTTTTATTATGTTTATCGTAAAATGCAGTTGTATAAATGTGATCTTTATAAAAAACATCATATTCATCATTTTTTACAACAAAACGATTACGTCCTTTTGCAATTTTATCTACTGGCTTACCAAGACGTTGTTCAACCACTTTTTTAGGGGTATTATATTTAATTTTAGATTTAGAAGTTATAATGTTTTGATTACTAAATAAAGCATTAACTTTATTATTAATATAACTTACCATTAAAAAATTTTGATAATCATCATTATAATAAGTGTACCATTTTGTACCATATTCATTTGAAGTCACTCTTTTTGGTCGCCCTATCTTATTTTCTACTTCCTTTTGTGACATATTTAATTGAATATTATTAACTGCGAATTCTTGTTTTTTTGGAACTTTAAGCACATTATTTTTATAGCTTGTATCTTCATTTAATAAAACTTCTACTTTATCTCTTACATTATTTTGCAAATGAATAAAAAACTGGTTTTCTTCGATGGGTTTTATAATGATAAATAACAGAAATATTGCAGTAAATAAAAGGAATTTTTTAATAACATTCACCTACTAAATATATATTAATCTCTATCACCATTAAAAATTGAGTTTCTTACAATAACATAGTCAACAGTAGTTAGTGATTTTAAATCTTTGCCGCCAGCATAGGAAATTGAACTTTGAAGATCTTGTTGCATTTCAACTAAGGTATCTTTTAATGAACCTTTATGTTCCACAAACATTTTCTTCCCTTCAACATTCTTATGTTCTCCTTTTTGGAATTCGGAAGCACTACCAAAATATTCTTTATAACGTTTACCATCTAACTCAACTGTTTTGCCAGGAGATTCTTCATGCGCTGCAAATAATGAACCAATCATAACCATAGTGGCTCCAAAACGAATAGATTTCGCGATATCACCATGTGTTCTAATACCTCCATCAGCAATAATTGGTTTACGTGCAGCTTTACTACAAATGTTTAATGCAGCTAATTGCCATCCTCCTGTACCAAATCCAGTTTTAATTTTAGTAATACACACTCGTCCTGGTCCTATACCAACTTTAGTAGCATCTGCACCAGCATTTTCTAATTCTCTTACTCCCTCAGGCGTTCCTACATTACCAGCAATAACAAATGATTGAGGAATATGTTTTTTAATATGTTTAATCATATTAATAACCGAATTAGCATGACCATGGGCGATATCAATTGTAATATATTCAGGTATTAAATGCTCAGTTTTTAATTTTTCTATAAATTCAAATTCAGTTTCCTTTACACCCACTGAAATAGAAGCGAAAAGTCCTTTATTTTGCATTTTTTTTATAAAAGGTATGCGACCTGCTTCATCAAAACGATGCATAATATAAAAATAATCATTTTCTGCAAACCATTCAGCTAAAGATTCATTCATAACTGTTTGCATATTAGCAGGAACCACTGGCAACTTAAAAGTTTTAGGTCCAAATTGTACAGTTGTATCACATTCAGATCTACTATTAACAATACATTTATTTGGAATTAATTGAATATCTTCATAATCAAAAATTTTCATACTTTAAATTTCCCCTATACATTAAAAATTAAAAAGACACTGTAGACATAAATAAAATATCTGACGCTTTAAAAAATCATTTATAACGTAATCTAGAGCGAGAAATCACCTTTTCCTCGCTCTTATTATTTATATCCTTATATACTTTACAATTTTTTAAATACAATGTAAATGGACTAAAGTATTAGTTTCAGTTACCAACTAGATTTTTTCACACCAGGAATTTGACCTTTATGAGCATGTTCTCGAAATGCAATTCTAGACATTTCAAATTTTCTCATTACACCTCTTGGGCGTCCTGTAACTTTGCATCTTCTTGTTAAACGAGTTGGAGATGAATCTCTTGGCAATTTTTTTAATGCTTTATAATCTCCTTTTTCTTTCAGTTCTTTACGTAATTCATAATATTGATTTACTAATTTTTCTCTTTTTAATTCTTTAGCTATTTTAGATTTTTTAGCCATATAATATCTCCTTTTTACAAATCGTAATAATTACGTTTTATATCTTAACATACTTTTAAAAAATTACAAAGACAATTATTTTAAAATTAAAAGACTCACACATGTTATTCATCTTAAACATGTATGAGTCTATAATAGTTTATCTTTTTGTCGTATTTAAAAGATAAGGAATTATTTAGTTTCACGGTGTAGCGTGTATTTATTTAATCTTGGGCAATATTTTTTCATTTCAATACGCTCAGGGTTATTACGTTTATTTTTTGTTGTAATATAATTACGATCGCCACATTCAGTGCAAGCTAAAGTTACATTAACGCGCATCAATAACATCCTTTCTTGTTATATATAATTAGGAATTCTTACGATTTAAAATTCTATCATATCCTTTATTTTTACGCAATAAGTTTCTTTTAATTTAATCAGTTTCGTTCTACGTACCAAAAACTAATCGTTTTAAAAAATCAGAAAATTTAAAATTTTTAAAACAAATTGTTCAAAAGTTATTGAATACTTGACCTAAAACGATTAAAATGATTTGTATATTTTAAATTTTAATTTAGGAGATATTATATGGAAGATAACAATATGAAACGCGGTCTTAAGTCAAGACACATATCTATGATTGCTATCGGAGGCGCAATAGGTACTGGACTTTTTGTTGCTACAGGTAGTGTCGTTTCTCAGGCAGGACCTGGAGGAGCTATCTTAGCTTATTTATTGATAGGAATCATGCTTTATTTTTTAATGTCGTCTATTGGAGAACTTGCTACATTTTATCCTGTATCTGGTTCGTTTAGTTCATATGCTACCCGTTTCATTGATCCGTCTATCGGTTTTACAATGGGATGGTTGTATTACATTCTATGGTCTTTAGTATCAAGCGTTGATGTAATGGTAGCTTCTAATGTTTTATTTTATTGGGATGTATTTAAAATTTTCAGTCCTCTGGTATGGAGTTTAATTTTTATAACGATTATATTCCTATTAAATATCTTTACTGTTAAAGCATTTGGCGAAACAGAATTTTGGTTATCATTAATTAAAGTAATCACAATTATTGTATTTATTGTTGTTGGTATATTAATGATTTTTGGTATTCTTGGTGGACATACATATGGATTCGAGAATTATACCAAAGGTGAAGCACCTTTTGTAGGTGGTTTATCTGGTTTCTTAGCAGTATTACTTGTAGCAGGATTTTCTGTGGGTGGTACGGAAGTTGTAGCTGTCACTGCAGGTGAATCTGATAATCCTGAAAAAACTATGCCAAGGGCTGTTAAGCAAGTATTTTGGAGAATTTTATTGTTTTATGTTTTATCTATTGTCGTCATTGCAGCTATTATTCCTTATACTGATCCTTTATTATTAAATAAAAATCAATCGGTATCTCAAAGTCCATTTACTATAGTTTTCGATCGAATCGGTATAGCATTTGCAGCATCAATTATTAATGCTGTCATTCTTACATCGTTACTATCTGCAGCGAATTCTGGAATGTATACAACAAGTAGAATGCTTTTCTCTTTGAGTGATGAAAAGCAAGCACCAAAGTTTTTAAGTAAATTAAATAATAAAACGAAATTACCGATGCGTTCAATAGTCACTACTTACATTTTAGTAGTAGCAATTATTATTCTAGCTAATTTCTATGCTAATGCAGTATTTAGCTTGTTAAATATCATTGGCTCTTTAGTAATTATTGTATGGGCAATAAGTGCATGGGCTCAAATACGTTTACGTAGAGGGATTAAACGTCAAGGCAAAGATATTAACACATTATTGCCTTACAAATCACCACTTTTCCCTCTAGGCCCTATCATTGTGTTTGCTACATTAATTTTCTTATACCTTGGTAATTCTATCGGTGATTTATTTAATGGTAATATAGGCGATTTTTTTGTTAATATCATGCCTTTAATTGTCTTAGCAATTATCTTTATCGTGCATAAATTGATTCGTAAAACTAAATTTGTAAAATTAGATCACATGGATCTTACAACCCATCATTATCATGATTAATATCATCGTTTATTTAGGAGTAGAATTAAATACAATTCTACTCCCGTTTTTATTCCTAAACACAATATGTATATTTTCTAATAGTCGTTTATTTTGTATAATGAGTATAACGATAACGACTTAGAGGTGACTGAGTATGGTAGGTCAAACAAATTTATTTGATGACGTAATAAAGAGTGATGAACGTTTTGTTATTGTCGTACAATCTTTAGAAGAAAGAAATGGACAATTACTGAAACGTACATTGCGTGAGTATCCTAGTCTAACTCATGATCAAATGGAAAACTTATTTACACACTTAAAAGATGTATTTCGAGATGAGCCATTTCACGTTAACCAATCTGCATATACAATAACAGTATATACAAATTTAGATTATGCAGCTGATCAAGTATATGCTCATGTAAAAAGAAATAAAGGTAAACATGACTGGACACATACTGCTAAATAATTAGTTATGATAATAAAAAAGAGGAAGCGAAACATGATTCAATACGAATTCATTCCGCTTCCTTTTTAATTTATATAAATGTTTTATAGCAATTCTTTAAGCGCTACTGGTATACCATTAGAATCATTATCTAATGTAACTTTATCTGCAATTTTTTTTAATTCTTCACTCGCATTTCCCATTGCTACAGCATATCCTACAACTTTAAACATTGATTGGTCATTGAGGCTATCTCCAAAACAAATCACTTCTGATAATGAAATATTTAACTTTTCGCATAAAGCTTTAATTGCATTACCTTTAGAAACATCTTTAGCCATGAATTCCAGGAAGAAAGGTTTGCTCGTCGTCACATCAATATCAGAATTAAATGTTCCATTTAATTCGTTACGTGCTTTTGAAATATTTTCTTCATAATCAACGCCCATTGTTTTAGGTACATCAGACTGAATATACGCTTTAATATCATCCACTTGTTTCATAGGTAGACCAGTTAATTCTGATTCAATTTTACGATATTCATGTTCTGTATCAAAGATAATTTGTCCGTCTTGATACGTTAATGTTAAAAAGCCTTTTTTACGACAATAGTCTGTAATTTTATCAAAATGATCTTTAGTTACACTTTTACTTACTTCAATTTCTTCTGTTTTAGCGTTAATTGTTTTACCGCCATTATAACTAATGATATAGCTTTGATAATGATCTAACTTTAATTCTTTAGCTACTGGAATCATTCCTTCAGTTGGTCTTCCAGAAGCTAAAACAATTTTATATCCTTCTTCTTGTAGTTGAATTAAATAGTCTTTGGTTTCAGGACTAACTACATTATCACTTGTCATTAAAGTGTCATCCATATCCATAACAATCATTTTATAGTTACTCATTTCTTAGTTGCTCTCCTTTCATTTTTGCTCTTATCTATTTTACAATAATTTTATGAAGGATACACAACTTCTTCAATAACACCTACATTATTAATTGTTGCATGTTCAGAATCGCAAGTTGTTATTTCTGATTTTAATGTTCTAACAAGTTCTCCACTTTTTTCTTTACGACTCAATGTCAATATCGTTGGACCTGCTCCACTAATCACTGTAGCATAAGCATCATATTTTTGGGATAGTACTTTTACTTTTTCAAATTCAGGAATCAAGTGTTGACGATAAGGTTCATGAAAACCATCTTGTGTCATCATTTTTCCGGCAAGGTCATAATTATGTTGAATTAATGCACAAATCATTGTATTGCTAATCGCACTATTTTGAACTGCCTTCTCATGAGAATAATTATCTGGAAGTACCCTACGTGAGTCTTCTGTTTTGAGTTCATATGTTGGGATAGTAAGAATTACATCTACATCAGGTATATCAATATGTGCCACATTTGTCTCTTTGGTTTCAGGATTATAATATCCTGCGAGTAATCCACCATAAATTGTAGGTGCTACATTATCAGGGTGCCCTTCTATTTCAGTAGCTAGTTGTAGTAATTCATACTTAGATAATTGAATATTACCGAAGTAGTTAGCGATATATAATGCTCCAACTAAAGCGGATGCAGATGATCCTAACCCTCTTGCTAATGGAATTTCACTTCTCATCGACACTTTTAAATTAGGTAAAGTTACATTATATTTTTCAGCTACTTGTTGTGCAACTTTATAGACATAATTACTTTTATCTTTCGGTAATGAGTCTAACTCTTCATTTAAATATTTAAATTCCCAGTTACTGCCTTCCGCTTCCTCAACATATAGGTATAAATATTTATTAATTGCCATACCAATAGAATCAAATCCTACTCCTAAGTTAGCAGTTGATGCAGGTATTTTCAGGTGAAGTGATGGCTTCATATTAAAGTGTTCCTTTAATATAATTGATAATACTTTCTTTATTGTTTGGAAGCGGTTGAATTGGATTATCTAAAATTGAGATAGCAGTGTCTGGATCTTTTAGTCCATTACCAGTTAATATTGCTACTACTTTTTTACCTTTCGGCAATTTTCCAGCACGTTGTAATTTGATTAAACCAGCAATTGAAGCATTACTTGCTGGTTCACTAAATACACCTTCTTTAGATGTCATTAATTGATATGCTTCTAAAATTTCATCATCAGTCACACTATCAATGAGGCCATTTGATTCTTCTAACGCAACAGTTGCTTTTTTCCAACTTGCTGGATTACCGATACGGATTGCTGTAGCGATTGTTTCAGGATTTTTAATGACTTTATTTTGAACAATTGGTGAGGCTCCTTCTGCTTGGAAACCAAATAATTGAGGAAGTTGACTTCCTTTTTTCTCATGATACTCTTTAAAGCCTTTCCAATAAGCAGTAATGTTTCCTGCGTTTCCTACTGGGATTGCTAGAACATCTGGAGCTTCTTCTAATTGTTCGACAATTTCAAATGCACCTGTTTTTTGTCCTTCTATTCTAAATGGATTAACAGAATTTACTAATTCAATATCATCATCATTTTGTGCAATCTCTTTAACGATTTCTAATGCTTCATCGAAGTTACCTTCAATTGAGACAATTTCTGCACCATACATGACCGCTTGCGAAAGTTTACCTAAAGCAATCTTTCCTTCGGGAATCACTACAATTGCTTTTAAACCTGCACGTGCAGCATAAGCTGCTGCTGAGGCAGAAGTGTTTCCTGTTGAAGCACAAATCACCACTTTTTTACCTTGTTCTTTCGCTTTTGTTACAGCCATTACCATTCCTCTATCTTTAAAAGAACCAGTTGGATTAGCACCCTCATATTTAACATATAAATCAATATCTAGCATTTCTGATATATTAGCACAGTGAATCAGTGGTGTATGTCCTTCATTTAAAGTAAGTTTAGGTGTATCTTCATTCACCGGTAAATAATCTTTAAATTCTTCTACTAAACCTTGCCATCTTTTCATAATTATTAAACTCCTTCAACTGGATAAATTTTTTCAATGTTGTAATTTGCTTTACTAAGTAGTGATTCAGGTGATTGGTCTAATCCGATAACCACAACTCCATAAGAACTAGAATCACGTTGTTCTATTTGAAGTGATTTGTGGAATGGTAAATCTGATTTAAGTTGATCTTTAAGTTTATCAATTGATTCATCACTATGAATGACAACATAGTAATTTAATTTTTCTCCAATAGCAATTGCGTCACCATTATCCATTAATTCTCGAGTTTTATTTGTTTTTAATTCGAAATGAGGTGGAAGTGTATGTAAATTTGATTCAAAGAAGAGTGCTACATTTAATAAATCACTCACTACTGCACTACCAGTAGCTAAGCTACCTGCTCCTTTACCATAAAACATTGTATCCCCTACAGCATCTCCAATAACGTAAATTGCATTGTATTCATTTTCTACTGCTGCAAGCTGATGTGATTTATGTATTAAGGTTGGTTCAACGGATGCATTAACTTCTCTATGATGATATGTACTTTTACCAATCAATTTAATCTTATAACCTAATTTGTCAGCTACATTAATATCAGATAATGTTGTTTTACTGATACCTTTTACTTTCACATCATTTAACTTAATTACTTGGTTAAATGATAAATAAGACGTAATCACTACTTTTCTAGCTGCATCAATACCTTCTACATCATCAGTAGGATCTGCTTCAGCAAATCCTAATCTTTGTGCTTCAGCAAGTGCATCTTCAAATGAAGTTTGTTCTCTCGTCATTTTTGAAAGAATAAAATTTGACGTACCATTTAAAATTCCCATAAATTTAGAGATATTATTAGCATTTAACCCATTATTAATCGCGTTAACAATGGGAATACCACCTGCAACACTTGCTTCAAATTTTAAGGCTACGCCTTGTTGTTCTGCTAGATTCTCTAGTAATTCTAAATGCACAGCAAGTAGATCTTTGTTTGCTGTAATGACATGTTTTTTTCTTTTTAAAGATTCTCTTAACCAATCAACAGTTGGTTCAATTCCTCCCATTACTTCTATAACGATATCAATATCATCATCGTTTAAAATTTCATTAATGTCTTCTGTTAAATGATATTGACTAATATTAATAGGTCTTTTTTTAGTGGTATCTCTTACTAAAATATGTTTAATAACAATATCTTTATTTAGAGTATCTTTAATTTGTTGTCGATTTTCTTCAATAATTTTTACTACACCTGAGCCTACTGTTCCTAACCCTAGTAACGCGACGTTTAATTCCTTCATAATTTTTATCTTCCTCCCATTTGTATTATTGAGAAGTACAATTGTTTTATTGAAAAACACTTAAATTTATTATACTATTAAATCAAATTAATTGAATAGGACTTTTAAAAGAAAAAGTGAATATGTAGATATATATTATCATGTAGTATCAGGAAATTAAATAGAATTTTCTGATTTTTTAGAAAGGTTGGTAAATTTTATGAAAGTTGCTAAGTTTGGTGGAAGTTCAGTTTCAAATGCAACACAAATTAAAAAAGTCCTAAATATTGTCAATGATGACCCAGACAGAAAAATTATTATTGTATCTGCACCTGGTAAAAGACATAAGAATGATGTTAAAACGACTGACTTACTTATTCGTTTATATGAAAAAGTAATCAATCAATTGGATTATCAAGATAAAAAAAGAGAGATTATTCAACGTTATGCAGATATTTTAGAAGAATTACATATGGAGTCTACACTCTTAGAAACAATAGATGAAACACTTGAAACAATCATTAAACAATTAAACGATAAGCATGATCGTTTATACGATGCATTGTTATCATGTGGTGAGAATTTTAATGCTCAACTTATCGCTAAATACAACGATTCACAAGGCATTAAAACAACATATCTCTCACCAAAAGATGCTGGTATCTTAGTAACTGACTTACCACAACAAGCACAAATTTTAGAAGACGCTTATGATAAAATTTATAAATTAAGAGAAATTGAAGGAAAAATTATTATCCCAGGTTTCTTTGGTGTTTCTAAACATAACTATGTTGTTACATTTCCGAGAGGTGGTTCGGATATCACAGGTGCAATCATAGCGCGTGGTATTAAAGCATCATTATATGAGAATTTTACAGATGTCTCTGGTATTTTTAAGGCAAATCCAAATGTAATTGAAAATCCTGAACTTATTGAAGAAATTACATATAGAGAAATGCGTGAGTTATCATATGCCGGCTTTAGTGTATTTCACGATGAAGCATTACAGCCTTTATATAAACATAGAATACCCGTAGTCATAAAAAACACAAATCATCCAGAGGACAAAGGAACCTTTATTCGCCATGATCGTGAAGTCACAGATAAAAATCAAATTATTGGCATTAGTTGCGATAAAGATTTCACAGTTATAAATATTAAGAAATACTTAATGAATAGACAAATAGGTTTTACAAGAAGAATTTTAGAAATATTAGAAAACTATCATATCTCTTTCGATCATATGCCATCAGGTATTGATAATATTAGTATTATAATGCGTTCTAATCAAATTAAAAATAAAGAGAATGAAGTATTAAGTGCGATTAGAAAAAAATGTGATATTGATGAATTAAGCATTGACCATGACCTTGCCATCTTAATGATTGTCGGTGAAGGAATGACTCAATCTGTCGGAACTGCTAACAAAATCACACATGCTCTAGCAGAATCAAATATCAACCTAAAAATGATTAATCAGGGTGCTTCTGAAATTTCTATGATGTTTGGTATTTCAAGAGAAAATGCAGATAAAGCTGTGTTATCAACTTATGAGTATTGCTATCATGGTGTATGCTTAAAAAATTTATGTCCTAAATAACAATTACATAAAAAAATCTGAGACATCTATTTTGTCTCAGATTTTTTATATTAAACTTTTTGTGTAAGTGCTTTTTTAATTTTATGCTCTCCCACTACCATTTTTAAAATCACAAATTGATAATAGCTTAGAGCATCTAAAACTGACTTATAATTGGCTTCTGAATTGTTTTGTTGATAATCTAGTAAATCATACATTAATACGATTTCAGGTTTGATATAATCGACATCCCAGGTTAATGAATGAAAATAAATACTATTTTTAGGTAATCGGATATTAGTGTTTAGTCTAAATATCCATTCCTCATTTATAACATCATAAATAAAAATACTTAAAATAACTTTATCATTATTAACAACGTTTATATGAGAAATAGATGGAATATCTAAATTATCTTTATCCATGTTATGATTGGACGTATCATAATATTTAAATGTATAACTTGAAGGAATAACTTTTAAAACCTCTACTATTCGTTTTCTTTCTACACAAATATCGACTTTCGAAGGTAATTCAAAAAGTTCATTTAAAAATAGTTGAATAGCAACTTCACCGTGAAATTTGAATGCTGTACGGCATTGATTTTTTAATATTCCAACTAGTTCTTCTACATGATTTTGGTGATGAGACATACAACTGTCCTCCTTAAAGGAAACGCTTTCATAAGTTAATTATACAGACACAATTTAATGTTTTCAATTTTTAATTTGTGAAAAATTTGTAAATCTTCTAATTCTTCTTTAGGGTGTGAGATATAATTTTACACAATTTTATATTTATAATAATGAATAAATTATATCCTGTTATTATGTTCTTTTTCAACTTAAATTATCATTTTTTGTTTATTGAACAATAAATATATTTTGTTTATAATTAATTATTGATTTCTATAGAAAATTAATTTAATCATTAATCTTCTAATTTACAAATATTAAATAGGAGGTGAGCATATGACACATACGATTATTCTAATTATTATTATTGTTATTCTTATACTTGCATTTGTACTCAATCAAAGATACATGCAAGATAGAATAGATACTGAAGTTTACGCTAAAAATCAAATGGTCTCTAAAAATTCTTTACTCAGTAAAGAAAATTTAGAACTTAAAAATAAAATATTAAGTTCTAATAACGAGATTAGTCCTCATTCCAAACGTAATGCTAAACGTGAATTACAAGATATCTTAGACCGTTTTAAAGCTTTAGGAAAATTAAAATATTATAATATTATTACGACTAGTAATTTAGCTACTAAACATCCACTGTTTGAGTATGCAAGAACATTTGACTATATAGTTGTGTCTGACGTAGGTCTTATTAATATTGACGTTAAAAGTTGGAAACAAAAAACATTTTATCATTTTGATTTACCTACTTCTGATCACTTAGAGGGTGATAATCAAAGTGTAGAACAAATTGTAGGGCATTATATTAGTAAACAATATCATAGTCAATTTGATTCAAATCGTAATGAAATATATACTTTTATTGAAAAAATTCAAAACAATCGAGTTATCTATGAGTTTTATCAACATGACCCTTATGAACAAGCCGCTATTAACGCAAAAATCTTAAAAGATGGCATTGAAAAATATTTTAATCATAAAGTTCAAAGTATTGGTGTCATTTATTTTAGTGATGGTAGTGTTAATATAATTGAAGGTGCTGAAGAAAGAGAAAAATATATTGATACAGTATCCACTAAATCTTCTTTAGAATCTGTTATTAATAATGCTATTGAATTATCTAAACACCCTCTATCTGAAACTCAAGTTAATACTATTGTTGAAAACTTTCATAACTAAAAAATGAGTATGGGAGAACATTCTTGACGAATGTTCTCCCATACTCATTTTTTAACTCCAAAGATTCACTTTATCTTTTTTAGCTTGCTGTTCATCTTTTTCAAATGTACTTCTATATTTACCATTAGGTGAGAAGTATTTTTCACGAGCTAATCCTTTTTTAACTAATTCTTCGTTATACATTGTTTTTTCATCTAACCATACATAGGCTAATGTACGACCATAACGGTCTTCTTTTTCCTTATCATATTCTAAATACACATCTTTATTATTTAAATGTTGTTTGCTGTAATTAGAAGCTTCTTTTCCATAAGGTTGAACTGGTGTGTTAGGTTTAACCGTTTCTGGTGTATCAACACCAATTAAACGTACCTTAATTTGCTCACCATTTGATTTCTTAGCCACAAATGTGTCTCCATCTACAACCCGATTAACGTGGACTTTTTCTTTTCCTTTAAGTTCTATCTGTGTTGAATTAGATGAAGAATGTTGACTATCGTCTTTAAATGGCCCTGTATGATTTAAAAATTGAAATGCTAATACGCCAATAACAATGATAGCAAGAACAATTATTGTTAAATTTTTCTTTGAATTCATAGGTGCCTCCTATATTATATTTTTAATACTCAAATATAATATATAATATGTATTTAATAATCAATCAATACTTTCGACCTAAAAAGTCTACCTATATTGAATTTATTTTCAAAAAATGATTAATTGATATTCAACATGATATAATTATACATGTTAGGAGTGAAATACATGAGCGAACGTAATGAAAATTTAGTCACGATGATTGCTGTCGTAATTGCTATTATCGTTGGCGTTATTTTACAAATCGTTTATAAACTGCCTATTATTGTTTCGGTTGTTATAGCAGTATTGTTAGGCATTTTAGTTGGATTTATTGTTTATATTATTCAAAGTATTATACGTAAACGAAAAGGTAAATAAGGGAGTATCATACAATGTCACTCTCAATAAAAGATTGAATTGAAAACATTAAATATTATTCAATTCAGTCTTTTTTATACATTCCTTAAATATTTTTCTTACTTTTTATATCCAGCCTTTTTCCTTTGCTTTCTTCCAAGCATTAAATCGATTCTCTGCATTTAATTTATCAATTATATTAGACGTATAATTTCTCACTGTCCCATCTGAAAGATAAAGTTTTTCTGCAATTTCTTTACTACTTAAATTATCTCCAATTTCACGTAATACCACTTGTTCTTTATGTGTTAAGGGATTAGATTCTTTGAATAAAGTAGTCATTAATGAAGTACTATATTCCTTTTCACCATTCATGACATGTTTAATAGTTTGTATTAAATCTTCTACGGAACGTTCTTTTAATACATAAGCATCTACTTCATTTGCCACAGCTTTTTCAAAATAACCTGGTCTTTTAAATGTAGTTACAATTATTACTTTAGTATCAATTTTAAATTCTCTTATTTTAGATAATACTTCTAAACCTGTTAGCCCTGGCATTTCGATATCTAAAATTGCAATATCTGGATGATATTTTTCAATAAACTCAAATGCGTCACCCCCATTATTACAATCATTAACTACTTTCATTTGCTCGTTAAATTCAATCAGTTGAACCATCGCTTTTCTCAACATATATTGATCTTCAGCTATTATAATGCTAATCATTTAATATCCTCTCTTGGTATCATAATACGTATATGCATACCATTTTTAGATTTAATTTCTAATTTTCCTTTAAGAAGTTGAACTCTATTTTCTATACTTTTTAATTTAAAGTCTTCAGTGGTGTTACAACCTTTTCCATTATCTTGAATAATTAGGTATAGATTATTATCTTCTTGTATCATTTCACAATAAATCTTACTAGCCTTTGCATGTTTAATGACATTATTGATTGCTTCTCTCAAAATCATTGATAGTATCGATTGCTTTGTTGGAGTTAAAACATTTACCTTTCTTATATTTTTTAATTCAAATTGAATGTTTGCATCTTTTAAAACATTTTTTATGGATTGAACTTCCTCTTCAAAACTTTGAGATTTTAAATTTTCAATAATATTTCTTACCTTAATTAAGGTATCTTTAGATATCTGATTAATCGCCAATATTTCATTTTTAGCTTTTTCTTGATCTTTATCAATCAACTTATATGCCAATTCTGATTTTAAACTAAGACTTACAAATACATGACCTAGTGTATCATGTAAATCTTGCCCTATACGTTGACGTTCTTGTTCTGCAATTAATGTATTAATATACTTATTTTTCTCTTCTATTTCATTTTTTAATGCTCCATCTTTTTTAGTTTTAAAATTCCCTAAAGTAATAATTAAAATAACTAAATAAAAGATAACTAATACAGTTATATATTGTATTTGATAAATACTTGTAATTATAAGACATAAAAATATTGCAATTATAAATGTGATAAATTCTTTTGACTTAATTGTTACTTCAAACATAAAAGGTAATGCAAATGCGCTAAAGAAAAAGAATAAGCTATTCATTGGATTAATTGCATAAACAAAATATATAATTCCTACATAATGAACCACTAATAGGCTATATATTACGTTATTGTTAAATCGATAATAATATATTACTAGCATAAGATATGACACAATAAAAATAGCTAAAACAATTAAATATACAGTTTGAGAACCTCGTTTTTCATTAAAGATACTTATAATTGGAAATAACAAATATATAAGCGTAGACAGCTCTCCTAATCTAACGCTCCATTTTCTTTTTTTCATCTAACTCACTTCTTTTCTGTGATTGATCCACACTGTAATAATTAAAAATAGTATACTATATACAATTAAAATAAATAATGAAGTAATATTTAAACCTTGATTTTTAGCTAATTCTAATGCAAAATTTTTCAAATGATATGTTGGAGTAATATTTGAAATTCTTTGTAACCAACTCGGAAATGTTTGAATTGGAAACCACAATCCTCCTAATATCGCTAATACCATATTAACTATATTGGCTAAACTACTTGCTTTTTGTGTTTCATTAAATTGAGCAATGATTAGTCCTAATGTTAAAAATAAACTTGCACCTATCCATAATGAAACACCTGAAAGCAACCATTGTTGTATACTCATATTTACGTGTTTATATAGATGAGCAACAGTAAAAATCAAAATAATAGCCAATAAAAATAACAATATTGTTTTTATCATTTTAGTAGTAAAATAGGTTTTACTAGATAAAGGCGTTACCATTAATCGTTTAAACCAACCTGTGTTTCTTTCTTCAATAATCTCTATAGGAAATTGCATTAAACAAAAACTCATCAAGCTAAACACTGTCATACTATACATATATTCTTTATAGAACTGCTGTTTCGCCTCTTCTGGTAAGTCTAGTAAAGAAGTAAATAATAAATAAAAGCCTACCGGTAATATGATTGATAAGAATGTTGTTAGTTTCTTTCGAAAAATAATTTTAAATTCTGTTTTTAATAAAGCGATATTATTCATTTTTAGTCCCTCCCTCTTTTACATCAGCAAATAAAATTGTTTCTAACAATGTTTGCTTTTCAATAGTCATGTCATTTAAATTTATATTTAATTTTTCCAAATAATATATTACTTTCTTAACATCAGATGTTTTAATTTTTAAAATAGTATCTTCAATTTTTACATCAAAATAATTTGTTAAATTCTGTAAATTATTGTCTACTGTATTTGGTACTTTAATTATTGAATATTGTTGGTTGGTTAATATATTTCTAGGTGAATCATTTAACTTAATAATGCCTTGATCAAGAAATATAACTTTATCTGCCATTCGTTCTACTTCTTCAATATAATGAGAAGTATAAAAAATAGATACATTTTCTTTTTTTAATTTCCCTATCATTGTCCAGAAATGTTCTCGCATTTCAACATCCATAGCTGCAGTAGGTTCATCTAAAATGAGAAGCTTTGGTTTTCCTATTAAACATAACCCAAAATCTAATATTCGTTGTTGTCCACCAGATAAGTGATTTGCATACAGATTCAATTGGCTATCATTCAATTTTGTAATTTTTTTAAATTCATCTATCGAAATTGCATCCTTGTATAGTTGACAAAATAATTTATATAATTCTTTTACTTTTATTAACCTAGGAAAAGACGTTTTTTGAAATAATACACCAATATGATTTAAATTTAATAAATGATCTATATCTATAATTTCTCCCGTTTCTGCTTTCAAATGATTAATTAAAATATTAATTAAAGTTGATTTTCCGGCTCCATTTTTTCCTATTAATGCAGTACTCATACCCTTTTCTATATTTAGTGATATATTTTTCAATACTGTTTTTCCATTATATTTTTTGGATAAATGTCGAATTTGAATCATAACTCATCACTTCCTTTTGTTAATATAAATAATTTATCAACAAACAAGTTATAATTTCAGATAAAAATGTCACTATTTTCAAATGACATTTGTCATATTAATAAAACCGACAAAGCACAAAGCTTTGTCGGTTTTATTATTTTTACAAGATTGGTGATAATAATTTGGCAATATCTTCTTTGAATTTAATTGATAATGGTCGTTTTTTATATTTCTCAAGTGTAAGTTGTTTAGATTTTTTTATATCTTCTTTATACGCCTCTTTTAACTTCTTAGCTAATTGTTCATCATATACGAATGCATTAACTTCAAAGTTCAATACAAAACTTCTGTAGTCCATATTAGATGAACCTACACTACTGACTTCATCATCAATCATTAACATTTTAGAATGTATAAATCCATTTTGATACGTATACACTTTTACTCCATATTCAAGCAATTCAGCAACATTTGAAAATGTAGACCAGTAGACAAATGGATGATCCGGTTTACATGGAATCATTATGTTAACATCAACACCAGTATTTGCTGCCATTTTCAATGCATTAATGTAAGATCGATCTGGTATAAAGTAAGGTGTTTGAATATAAATAGATTTTTTCGCACTCATAATCATTTTGGTATATCCAAACTCAATTTGGTGTAATTCATATGCAGGTCCACTTGAACCAATTTGAATGGCTGAATGACCATCCTGTACTTTCTTTTTAGGAAAATACTTATCATCATATTCAAATTGTGGACGATGTGCTTGAGAGTTCCAATCAAGAATAAACCTAATTTGAAGTGCATTTACAACATCACCTTGTACTCTTAAATGCGTATCTCTCCAGTATCCTAGTTTACCTAAACCTAAATAATCGTCACCTACATTAAATCCACCAATATACCCGATTTGACCATCAATAACAATAATCTTACGATGGTTACGATTATTCATTCTAAAGTTAATAATTGGTAGTTTAGATGCAAAAAATGCTTCTACCTCTCCACCTAATGATTCAAAATGTTTAAATTTGTGACGTTTTAAATTTTTTGAACCCACATCATCGTAAAGTAATTTAACTTCTAAACCTTCTTTTAACTTTGTTTCTAGGGCATCGATAATTCGTTTTCCTAGACCATCGATTTCAAATCCAAAGTACTCTAAATGTATGTAATCTTTCGCATTATAAATATCTTCGAGTACTTTGTCATATAATTCATGACCATCAATAAATAAATCAATTTTATTGTCTTCAGTAATAAAAGCATCTTGTTTCTTTAATAGCATTCTTGCCATATCTTGATGATTTTGTAGCTGCTTGTTTTCTGTATGATAGTTGTAATGATCAATTTTATGAGCTTGTTCATCAATCAAATCTTTATAAACATCTAGCTCTTTACCATTATTTTTTTCCATTTTTCTTTTTGAAACAGTTCTACCGAAAAATAGATAAAGAATAAATCCAAGCACTGGTAATACAAATAATACAAATATCCAGGCCCATGTTGAAGATGCACTACGTCTGTTACGCTCTAAAAAAATTAAAATAAAAGCCAACACTAAATTGCCTAAAAATCCAAGCACTAAAATTATATTCAATATTGTGCCAATTTTAGGGCCAAAAAGACTTATCATAATTCTAAACTCCTACTTCTCAAATTCAACTTTTATTTATCGGCTAATATTAAAAAGGCACTTAATATTTCTTCATTGTTAGGAAATTGGCGTTCTTCAATTTTATCAATTGAAACATTTAATAATTCATAGCGACGACCTTCTTCACTTGCTAAATATTGATTAATTTCATTTTCCAATTCTTCAATTGTTTGTTCTTGAATTCTTTTAAATTTTACTTTACTCATTTATAACACTCCATTTCATATATTTGTTTAAATCATAGTCTTTTTACATGTGTTTATCAACTAAATTGCAATGATAATAGGACGTCTTTTAAAAGCGTTTACATATTTATTTTTATTCTCTTAAATTCACATTACTAAAAAGGTAGTGTATACTAAATACATTCTATTCAAATTTTCAGAATAATCAGTTTAGAATAAGCATAAGGAAGTTAGGGAGGAATTCGATGATATCTTTTGAAAATGACTACCTAGAAGGTGCACATCCAAAAGTTTTACAACGTTTTATTGATACAAATTATATTCAAGCTTCGGGTTATGGGGATGACCAATTTTCAAAACAAGCCGCTGATCAAATTCGAAAAACGATTCAATGTCCTGAAGCCACTGTTCGCTTTTTAATTGGTGGTACACAAACAAATCAAGTTGTTATTAATACTGTATTAGAGCCATATGAAGGGGTTATTTCAGCAGATACAGGTCATGTGGCAGTACATGAAGGGGGCGCTATAGAATTTAGTGGTCATAAAGTATTAGCAGTACCATCTCATGAAGGTAAGATTTCACCTAAAGAAGTAAATACCTATCTTGAAACTTTTTATAATGATTTCAAACGTGAACATATGGTATTTCCTGGTATGGTGTATATTTCTCATCCTACTGAATATGGAACGCTTTATAGTAAAGAAGAACTTAGGAATTTATCAGAAGTCTGTAAGGAACATCATATTCCATTATTTATGGATGGCGCCCGATTAGGTTATGGTTTGATGAGTAATGAAACAGATGTCACAATTGAAGATATTGCTAATTACTGTGATATTTTTTATATTGGTGGTACAAAGATTGGTGCACTATGTGGTGAAGCGATTGTATTTACAAACAATAATGAACCTAAACACTTCACTACACGTATTAAACAGCATGGTGCCCTACTAGCTAAGGGACGTTTAGTTGGTATTCAATTTTTAGAATTATTTACTAATAACTTGTATTTTGATATTAGTCGACATGCTATTAATATGGCGAATAAAATGAAGCAAGGATTTATCAATAAAGGATATAAAGTATATTTTGATTCTCCTACTAATCAACAGTTTTTCGTATTAAATGATGATAAGATTAAAGATCTTCAGAGTAAAGTGAAATTTGCAATTTGGGAAAAATACGATGATACACATCGCGTTGTTAGATTCGCAACAAGTTGGGCCACAACTGAGGAAAATGTTGACAAACTTTTAGAATTAATTTAATTATAAACTTATTTAATATAGACCTTAAGGTGACATACTTCGGGTCTATATTTTTATGTTTACATAATATTTTTATAATTCATATAGGTTTTATTGATATATTTAATAAAAATAGGAGCTATATATTATGAAAAAATATTTAGTGGTAGACGAACATGAAAAAACAAAAAAAGCTAAACAATCTATGATCAAACTAGAAAATTTCGAGAAGTATATAAAGAATATTTTTTAACTTACTTGACCAAAACTTGACCAATTCACTACTTTTGAAGAAAGTGGTCAAGTAAAAATAGATTATTTTCAAATAAAAAAGAAGCTAAGGCAAATGCCTTAACTTCTTATATCCCTAAGTCTTTCCCCTTTTTGCTTAGCGATTAGTATTGTTTCATATATTGATCGCGTTCCCATTCAGAAACTTGAGTTCTGTAATAGTCCCATTCGATAGATTTAGAATTAATAAATTGATTATAGATGTGATTGCCTAATGCTTTTTTAACTGTATCGTTTTCACGCATTGCTTTTAATGCAGTGTAAAGTGTAGATGGTAAATCTTGAATACCTACTGCTTCACGTTCTTCACGATTCATTTCATAGATATTTTGGTTTACTGGTTCTGGTACTTTAGTTTTGTTTTTAATACCGTCTAAACCAGCTTGTAAGATCGCAGCTAAAGCCATATATGGGTTAGCAGCCGGGTCAACTGAACGTACTTCAATACGAGTTGATAGACCTCTTGAAGTAGGTACACGTACTAATGGAGAACGGTTTTTACCACTCCAAGCAATGTAACATGGTGCTTCGTAACCAGGTACTAAACGCTTATATGAATTGACTAATGGGTTACATACTGCCGTAAATCCACGTGCATTATTTAAGATACCTGCAGTAAAGTGATAAGCATCTTCAGTTAATTGATCTTTGCCGTTTGGATCAAAGAATGCATTTTCTTTACCTTTGAATAAAGATACGTTGAAGTGCATACCACTTCCATTTACACCAAATAATGGTTTTGGCATAAATGTCGCATGTAAATTATGTTTACGTGCAATTGTTTTAACAACTAATTTAAATGTTTGAATGTTGTCACATGCTGAAATTGCATCTGCATATTTGAAGTCAATTTCGTGTTGACCTGGTGCTACTTCATGATGACTTGCTTCGATATCAAAGCCCATATCTTCTAATTCAAGGACGATGTCACGACGACAATTTTCACCTAAGTCAGTTGGTGCTAAGTCGAAGTAACCGCCATTATCATTTAATTCTAATGTTGGTTCACCTTTTTCATCCAATTTGAATAAGAAGAATTCTGGTTCAGGCCCTAAGTTGAAATCTGTATAACCTAAGTCTTCCATTTCTTTTAATATACGTTTTAAGTTCGTACGTGGGTCCCCAGCAAATGGTTCACCATCAGTTGTATAAACATCACAAATTAAACGTGCTACTTTGCCTTGACCTGCTGTCCAAGGGAAGATAACCCAAGTATCTAAATCTGGGTATAAATACATATCTGATTCTTCAATACGTACGAAACCTTCGATTGAAGATCCGTCAAACATCATTTCATTATCTAACACTTTTTCTAATTGGCTTACTGGAACTTCAACATTTTTAATTGTACCTAAGATATCAGTGAATTGTAATCTTAAATATCTTACGTTTTCCTCTTTTGCAAATTTGCGAATATCCTCTTTTGTAAAAGTATGTTTTGGCATGGTAGACATCCTCCAAGTTATTAATTAATAAATCGTGATAAATCGCCACGGTTTATCGGTAAAGCTTCACTGCGCGGTTTCTGAGTTGCATCTACAATCATTCTTTTTCTCGTCTCTTGTTCATCAGTAGTTAAATGCCCTTGATTATTTGTAATTATTTGTTTAATACCTTTTAAATTAAAACCTTTTTCAATTAACGTTTTAATTTCTAACAGTCTCTCTAAGTCATTCATCGAGAATAACCTTTTATTTCCTTCGGTACGTTCGGGCTTAATGAGTTCATGTGTTTCATAATAACGTATTTGTCTTGCTGTGAGTTCTGTCAATTTACAAACAACACTCATAGAGAACACGGCCATATTACGTCTTATTGTATCGTTAGACACTATAACCTCACCTCTACTTTTGAACTTGTCTATAATTTAGCATAGATTAATATGAAATACAAAAATATGTTAGGTTTTCTGACATGAAAATTAAATATTTCTTACATATAAACGTAAAAGCCCATAGATACAGTTATCTACAGGCTTTTTACTATTTAAAAATTATTTTTCAAGACATCAATACGATAGCGTATTCTTATTGTTAAGTTTTAAAAATTTAAGTTTCATTAATGGTTATCTTCCATATTTGCTTCAAAGTCATCAAGTAATGCTCGAGCTTCATCCACAGTTTCTGTACTCATTAATTGATGCCGTAATTCACTTGCACCTCTAATACCTCGCACATAAATTTTAAAGAAACGTCGTAAACTTTTAAATTGTTGTGTTTCTTCATTTGAATACTTTTCAAATAACTCTAAATGTAATCTAAATAAATCCAAGAGTTCTTTACTTGTATGTTCGCGTGGCTCTTTCTCAAATGCAAAAGGATTATGGAAAATGCCTCTTCCTATCATAACTCCATCAATACCATATTTCGTCGCAAGTTCCATACCTTTTTGTCTATCTGGAATATCACCATTGATAGTTAATAATGTTTGAGGCGCCACTTCATCGCGCATTTCTTTAATGGCTTCAATTAATTCCCAATGTGCATCGACTTTGCTCATTTCTTTACGTGTACGAAGATGGATAGATAAGTTTGCAATGTCTTGCTTAAACACATGTCTTAACCATTCTTTCCATTCCTCTATATTATAATAACCTAGACGTGTTTTAACACTAACAGGTAGTCCACCTGCCTTGGCTGCTTGAATAATTTCAGCTGCTCTTTCTGGTCGTAAAATTAACCCAGACCCTTTACCTTTTTTGGCAACATTTGCGACAGGACAGCCCATATTTAAATCAATACCTTTAAAGCCCATATCTGCTAAACCAAAACTCATTTCTTTAAATTGCTCTGGCTTATCACCCCATATATGAGCAACCATAGGCTGTTCATCTTCACTGAATGTTAAACGTCCTCGTACACTATGTATCCCTTCTGGATGACAAAAACTCTCCGTATTTGTAAATTCAGTAAAAAATACATCCGGTCTCTCTGCTTCACTTACTACATGTCGAAAAACAATGTCTGTCACGTCTTCCATCGGCGCTAAAATGAAAAATGGACGTGGTAATTCATTCCAAAAATTTTCTTTCATAATTGATTTAAACCTTCTTATTCATTAGTATCTCGTATAATTAACCATGATATATTATCATAAAATAAATCCATATACAAAAGGAAATTCACTCTCATTATGTTTATTACTATCTATTTTTGAATATTGTATTATACTACTTAAATTAAATTCTGTTCTTTTAAATTCATAACCGCACGTGTTACTGCAATTTTAACATGTTCATAAGTTAGACCACCTTGCACATATGCCTCATAAGGCGGACGAATCGGACCATCTGCTGATAATTCAATAGAGGATCCTTGCACAAACGTTCCTGCTGCCATGATGACATCATCTTCATAACCAGGCATATAACTAGGTTCAGGACTAAAGTGTGCATTAATTGGTGAAGCATGTTGAATACTTTGACAAAATGCAATCATCTGTTCTTTTGTATCAAATTGAACGGTTTGAATTAAGTCTGTACGCTTAGCATCGTACTTGGGAACTGTGTTCATATTCATTTTTTCAAGAAGTAAACTTGTAAATAGTGAGCCTTTTAAGCTTTGACCCACTACATGCGGTGCTAAAAAAAATCCTTGATACATTTCTTGCAATGAAAATAATGAAGCACCCGCTTCTTTACCAATCCCAGGTGCAGTTAAACGATAACCACATCGTTCGATTAAATCTTTTCGTCCTGCAATGTAACCACCAATTTTTGCTAATCCACCACCAGGATTTTTTATTAATGACCCTGCAATTAAATCTGCACCCACTTCTATTGGTTCTCGACGCTCTACAAACTCTCCGTAGCAATTATCCACAAAAATAATTACATTGGGATATCGTTGTTTAATTTGAGAAATAGCAGTTTCTATTTCATCTACTGTAATTGAAGGTCGTTGTCCATACCCTTTTGAACGTTGAATAGCAATAACTTTCGTTTGTTTCGAAATAGTATTTAAAACAGTTTCAACATCAATCATTCCATCTTTTAATGCAACTTCTTTATATGTCACGCCATGCTCTTTGAGACTTTCAATACCATTACCATTAACACCAATCACTTCAAGTAAGGTGTCATAGGGACTACCTGTAATGTACATCAGTTCATCGCCATATTTGAGTGTACTTTGCAATGCTAATGTAATTGCATGAGTACCTGAAATAATTTGAGGTCTAACAAGTGCATCTTCTGCTTTAAACGTATGAGCATATATCTCTTCTAAATGATCACGTCCAAAATCATCATAACCATATCCTGTAGAACCTACTAAATCATTCTCGCTCGCTTTAACATGATGAAATGCATTAAGAACCTTTTCCTGATTGATATAAGCAGTTTCTTCAATTTCTTTAAATAAGGGTGTTAACGTTTCTTCTACTTTAGAAACGATGTGTTGAATATCTGACATGCAATTTATCTTCCTTTATATATAATTATTTTCTATATCCTTTAACGATATAGCTTTCATTATTTTCATCAAATTTCATTTCTTCGATAAGTGTATGTTGTTTTAAAAAATATAATCTATCTGCATCTTCACTAGATACAGTTTCTACGTAATATGACAAAGTCGCTTTTATTTGATCAAACAGTAACTGCTTCACTTTTAATTTATCTTCACTATTACGACTTGATACAAATACAGACGGATGGCCTGATACCGGTACATCAGTTTCTTCAGAACATTGATCTTTTTTATTAAAAATGATTGCTTGTGGAAGGTCATCCATATCTAAGTCTTTTACCAATTGATTAACCGTATCATATTGAGCACGATATTCTGGATGACTTGCATCAACGACATGTAGAAGTAAATCAGCACTTTTCGCTTCTTCTAATGTCGACTTAAATGCTGCTACTAACGTTGTAGGCAACTTTTGAATGAAGCCTACGGTATCAGAAATAATTAAATTAAACCCATTGTTAATTTGTATTTGTCGTGTTTTAGGGTCAAGTGTGGCAAATAGTAAATCTTTTTCAAAAGTCGTTTCGTTTGCTAAAACATTAAACCAAGAAGATTTTCCAGCATTGGTATAGCCAATAAGTGCAATTTGAAATACTTGATTTTGTTCGCGTTGATTACGATATCTTTCACGATGTTCGACCACTGTTTTAAGTTGATGTTTAATTTCATTCATACGTGTTCTAATATGACGTCTATCCATTTCTAATTTTGTTTCACCAGGACCACGCGTACCAATTCCCCCGCCTAAACGAGATAAACTTTTTCCATGTCCTTGTAATCTAGGGAGTAAGTAATCGAGTTGAGCTAATTCAACTTGTAATTTACCTTCTCTACTACGCGCTCTTAAAGCAAAAATTTCAAGAATGAGCTGTGTTCTATCGATAATTTTAATGCCCAAATTATCATTTAATGTTTTTGATTGTGCTGTTGTTAATTCATCATTTGTCACAACAACATCGATGTCATGAAATTCTATAAAAGCTTTAATTTCATCAATCTTACCTTTGCCAACATAATATTTATAATCAAATTGATCTTTATTTTGAGTGACTTGTCCTATAACATCTAATTGACAAGTCAACGCTAAAGCTTCTAATTCTTCCATTGTAGATTCAAAATTATATTGATGATCACTTTGAGCATGTACACCAACTAATACAGCAGTTTCTAGCTTTTTCTTAGTATCATAAGTGTGTTGCTGAGCCATGATATACATCTCCTTTTTTAACATGTCTTACATATTCTATCATAGAGCAAGTTTAAAGACTAACGACTAAAACTATGTTAAATTAAAGCTAAGTTGAAAGGGTGATAGTATGGAAAATATTTATGATTTTGAAGTTCAAAAATCTAATGGTGAAAATTATAAATTAGATGTATATAAAGGCGATGTTATGCTTATCGTTAATACAGCGAGTGAATGTGGATTTACACCACAATTTGAAGGATTACAAGAACTATATAATAAATATAAGGACCAAGGATTTATTGTTTTAGGTTTCCCATGCAATCAGTTTGGTGGTCAAGAACCTGGTTCTGGTGCTGAAGCAAATCAAAATTGTAAAATTAACTACGGTGTCACATTCCCTATTCACGAAAAAGTTGACGTTAAAGGCGATAACCAACATCCATTGTTTCGTTATTTAACAAGTCAAGCTAAAGGTATGTTAAGTGAAAAAATTAAATGGAATTTTACTAAGTTTTTAGTAGACCGTGAAGGTAATATTGTTCAACGCTTCTCACCTCAGAAAAAACCTGCTCAAATTGAAAAAGATATTGAAAAACTTCTATAAATAAATAAAAGCTTCAATATAGATGACTATGTCATAGACAATCGTTCTATATTGAAGCTTTGTTTTATTACAAACATTTCTTCTATTTGTTCAAAAGTGCAAAAATTGATGAGAATTTTGCAAGCTACGTATACATTTTGACCGTGGACTACGCTCTAAAAGTCAGTAACTTGGCACTTTAATTACAACTTATTCTTCACCTTCACCTGTAGCTTCTGAATCAGTAGATTCTGTATCCACAGTGAAAGTGCTGATCGCATGTTTGTAAATCAAATGTTGTTTGCCTTGAGAAACTAAGCTAATCATGTATTTATCAAAGTCTTCGATAACGCCTTTCATTTGAAAACCATTTAAGAAAAATACAGTAATTTCCGTTTGTTCTGCTTTAAAGTTCTCTAGTGCTTGATCTTGGATGTTTTGGTTTGCAATCATGTTTAGAACTCCTTTTATTTATTTGGGTTGTAATCTCATCTAACATCATTTGAAGTGACATTGTCTCTCTATCAAACCATTGAACATTCATTTTGTTTTTAAACCATGTGAGTTGCCTTTTCGCATATTGCCTTGAATGTTGTTTCAATAATTCTATAGCTGGTTCTAATTCCATTTCTCCTTTTATAACAGGGACAAGTTCTTTGTAACCAATTGCTTGCATACTCTGACTAGATTCAAAACCTTGTTCAACTAGTGCTTTCACTTCATTAAATAATCCGTGGCCCAACATAATATCAACACGTTTATTTATTCTTGTATATAATGTTTTGCGCG
Source organism: Staphylococcus sp. SUC_1.2 (assembly GCF_026222585.1). Lineage (NCBI taxonomy): Bacteria > Bacillati > Bacillota > Bacilli > Caryophanales > Staphylococcaceae > Staphylococcus > Staphylococcus sp. SUC_1.2. Next base: position 28,556 of record NZ_JANJPM010000021.1, read on the forward strand.
ACATTTCAATCCCTACTAATAATGTATCATAATTTTCTGTAAATTGTTGAACTTTCTTTCGAGAACTTAAAAGTTTTTTTGTTTTTAAGTAATATTCAATCGCTCTAAGTACTCTTTTTCTATTATTTGGATGAATATCTTTAGCTGATGTTTCATCAAACGATGCTAAGTAGCGATGTAAGTCATCATTATTTAATTGATTTAATACATCTATTTTTTCTTTTACTCTTAATTCTTTTTCTACTGATATATTTTCATCATCAAATGGATAATCGTAAATTAAAGATTGAATATATAAACCTGTACCTCCTGCAATAATAGGTACTTTACCTCTTTTTGTAATATCTTCAATAAGCACTTCTGCTCTTTTTTTAAATTCGTATGCAGAAAATGATTCATCAGGATTTAAGATATCTATTAAATAATGGGGGATCCCTTCCATTTCTGTTTCTGTTACCTTTGCAGTACCTATATTCATTTGACGGTATACTTGCATCGAATCGCCACTAATGATTTCTCCATTCATTTTTTTAGCTAATTCGATACTCAATTCTGTTTTACCCGAAGCTGTCGGCCCTACAATGACTACTAGAAAAGGTTTTTTTGATGCTTGCAATGATTACGCCTCACTCTGATTATTTTTCAATACTTGTTTTTGAATCCAATCAAACATATGATTCCATATCATTTGTTGATCAACTTCAAATAATATTTCATGTCTTCTATTTGCATAAAGTTGTACCGTAATATGTTTAATACCAGCTTTTTTAAATTTTCTGGCCAAGGATTTAATACCTCTGCCATACTCTCCAAAAGGATCATTTTTTCCAGAAATCATCAATATTGGTAACTGTTTATTTATTTTTTTTAATTGACTATAATTTGCAGTACGTGTCATATGTTTTACTGTTTCATAAATTAATTGGTTTGAAACTAAAAAGCCGGTATACTCATCGTTTACGAATTTATCAACTTCTGTAGACTGTGATGAAAGCCAGTCACTTTCAGTTCTTGGTTGATCAATCTTTTTGTTAAATGATTTGTAAACGAGTTGATTGACCCATTTTAAACGCTTGCGCTTCCCAGTAAAAATAGAAATTAATTTCAAACTGATCCCTGCAGGAATTCCTTTCCATTTCGGATATTGTCCTGTTCCAGTTAATATCAATCCATTAGCAAAATTTGGATAAGTTTCAACAAATAAACGTGCAATAATAGATCCCATTGAATGGCCTAATACAATATAGGGTAATCCTTTCTCACTATCATATAATGTTTGTGCAATTTCAAACGCATCTTGAACAACTTGATTCATACTGTCGTAATGTCCACGTTCTTTCTCATCAATCTCTTTCCCATGTCCTCTATGATTATGTCTAATCACATCATAGCCTTGATGCGTTAAAGCATTAACAAGTGTTTCGTATCGATCCATATGTTCAGCCATACCATGAAATATATGTATAATACCATAAGTCGCTATGTTTGCTTTATCTACTTTAACTTCTAAAGTTGTTCCATCTTCTACAGTTATTTTATAAGCACTTTGCCCCATAGATATGCCTCCAATCTCTTTCTATAATGGTATGTTAACAACGTACTATTCCTACTAATATACCTATACTCTTTAATGTTATCAAATAGTTTGTTACTTTTTAATAGGTTATATATACTTTAAATTTAAAAATTTTATCAAAATATAAAAAACTGAGATTGAGTGCTTTTACCCAATCTCAGTTGCTATACTATTTTAACTATATTTATTTTTCTGCAGGTTGATGATTACCATGTGTTGCTTCTTCAATAGCTTCATCAACTTCTTTAGAAAATTCATTTTTCTGTTCAGCAGTATAATTTAATAATTTATCTAATTCATCAATAATTGCTTGTTTATATTGTTTAACTGTATTGATGTCAAAGTATAATTTACCAGTACGACGAATTAAGAAATCAGTTGGTTTATATACCATTTCGTTTTGTACACTATAAACTAATTGAACGTATAATTCTAATGGCATATTTAAATCTTTTTCATTCGTTAATTGTGCAATTGCGAATAATTTATCTACATTTGAACCGTATTTTGAAGCTAAATTATGTGCCACATCTGTGCTTAATCCAAGTGCTTTACCTTCTTGAACTTTACGATTTACGTAATTTTCAAAGTTTTTACTACCACCAACATCTCCACCAGAAATAGGTGTATTTTTAGTTTTGCTATCCGCAAATTTTAGACTATATTCTTGTTTTAAACGCTTAGCTAATAAATCAACAATTTCTAATGCCATATGACGATATCCAGTTAATTTACCACCAGCAATGGTTAATAATCCTGATTTACCTTCCCAAATTTCATCTTTACGTGAAATTTCTGAAGGATCTTTTCCATCTTCTAAAATTAATGGACGTACGCCAGCCCAAGTTGATTCAATATCAGCATCAGTAACATGTACATCAGGGAACATATAATTGATTGCATCAATTAAATAGTCTCTATCTTCTTGATTAGTTAAAGGTTTTGTTTTTTCATTATTATAGAATGTATCAGTAGTACCTACATATGCTTTACCTTCACGAGGAATAGCAAAAATCATACGACCATCTTTTTCAGTATCAAAGTAAACCGCTTGACGTAATGGGAATTTTGATTGATCGATAACTACGTGAACACCTTTTGTTAAACGTAATTGTTTATTGTTACGTGTATAATCTTTCTTTCTCACTTCGTCTACCCATGGACCAGCAGCATTGATTACTTTTTTAGCATTGATTTGATACTCTTCACCTGTAAGCATATCTTTTACTTTAATACCACTTACTTTATTTTTAGCATCGTATACGAAGTCAGTAGATTTAGTGTGATTAATGACTTCAGCGCCTTTTTCAGCAGCACGTTTCATCACTTCAATTGTTAAGCGAGCATCATCAGTACGATATTCTACGTAGTATCCGCCACCTTTTAAACCATCTTTTTTCACAAGAGGTTCTTTATTTAAAGTAGCTTGTTTTGATAACATTTTTTTACGTTCATGACGTTTAACGCCTGCTAAACGATCATACATTGTTAACCCGATGTTAGTTGTGAATTTACCAAATGTCCCCCCTTTATGCATCGGTAATAACATCCATTCAGGAGTTGTTACGTGGGGACCATTTTCATAAACTATTGCACGTTCTTTACCTGTTTCAGCAACAACTTTGATTTGTGCTTGTTTCAAGTAACGTAAACCACCATGTACTAATTTAGTTGAGCGAGAACTTGTACCTTGCGCAAAGTCTTGCATTTCTACTAAAGCTACTTTCATACCACGTTGTGTAGCATCTAATGCAATACCTGCACCAGTAATTCCTCCACCAATAACTACAACGTCAAATTCTTTATTTCTTAAATTCTTTTTAATTAAGTTCCTGTTAAAAGTAGATAATGCCATAATATACCCTCCAAAATTTATATTAAAAAAAGAGAGACCTATACACACAGAAGCATACTGCATGATAACAGGTCTCTCAAATCTCGACTAATGTATTAACTTAATTACATCATAACATATTCTTTGTAACTAAGCCATAATTAAAAATTAATCTTCTAATTTAAAGACTTGAGTAGCTTCTACTGCTTTCTTCCAACCTTTATATAACTTAGTTCTTGTTTCTTCAGACATTTCTGGATTAAATTCTGTTTCTAATTTCCATCTATCAGCAATGTCTTTTTTATCTTCCCAAAAGTCTACAGCCAAACCTGCTAGATAAGCAGCTCCAAGTGCTGTTGTTTCTTGAACTTCCGGACGTTCAACTGATGTATCAACAATATCTGCTTGGAATTGCATTATAAAGTTATTTTTTACTGCGCCACCATCAACACGTAAATTATTTACTTCAATTCCTGAATCTTTAGACATTGCTTCCATAACATCGCGTGTTTGATAACATAAAGATTCTAATGTTGCACGAATGAAATGTTCTTTTTCAGTACCACGAGTTAATCCGAAAATCGCACCACGTGCTTCAGAATCCCAATATGGTGTACCAAGTCCTACGAATGCAGGAACAAAGTAGACATTATCAGTAGAATTAACACGTGTTGCATAGTTTTCAGTTTGCGGTGCAGAATTAATAATTCTTAAACCGTCACGTAACCATTGAATTGCTGATCCAGATACGAAAATTGATCCTTCAAGTGCATAGTTTACTTTACCGTCAAGACCATAAGCAATTGTAGTTAACAATCCACTTTCAGACGTTACAGGTTCTTCACCAGTGTTCATTAACATGAATCCACCAGTACCATACGTATTTTTCACATCACCACGTTCGAAACAAGCTTGACCAAACAATGCTGCTTGTTGGTCACCAGCAATACCAGCAATTGGTACTTCTTGACCAAAGAAATGATAATCTTTAGTATGTGCATAGATTTCACTAGATTCTTTAACTTCTGGAAGTATTGCTTTAGGAATATCTAGTAATTCTAATAATTCATCATCCCATTTAAGTTCATGAATGTTATACATTAATGTACGGCTAGCATTTGAATAGTCTGTAATATGTGCTTCTCCACCAGAAAGTTTCCACACTAACCAAGTATCGATAGTTCCGAATAATAAATCCCCATTTTCTGCTTTTTCTCTTGCACCTTTAACATTATCTAATATCCATCTTACTTTTGTTCCAGAGAAGTAAGGGTCTAATAATAAACCTGTTTTATTACGAAATGTTTTTTCGTGACCTTGTTCTTTTAATTCATTACAAATATGTTGTGTTTGACGAGATTGCCAAACAATTGCATGATAAATTGGACGGCCTGTTTTCTTATCCCAAATGACCGTAGTTTCACGTTGGTTAGTAATACCAATACCTTTAATTTGTTCAGGGTCAATTTCATTTTCATTTATCACTTCAGCCATTACTGCTAATACTGATGTCCATATTTCATTGGCGTCATGCTCTACCCAACCAGATTTAGGAAAGTATTGTTTAAATTCTCTTTGCGCAACGCCTTGAATTTCTCCTTCTTTATCAAATAAAATTGCTCTAGAGCTAGTTGTGCCCTGGTCTATTGACATGATGTATTGTTCCATAATTTTTCTCCTTCTTTCATTCTGACTGTATGTGTTAAGTATCCTTTGAATCACATAGTCAATATATTATATGATTTAAAACTAAATTTTTACTTTTAATAAATTGATTCAATATCTTTATTGTTATTTGATTTATTAAGAGATAAACCAATAAGTAATGTAACAATTACAACTACAATGCTAACACCACTCATAAAAGTAAATTCATTTTTATAAAAAACTTGATAAATTACAGCACCTAGCATACCGCCAGCAATTGGTCCTAGTACTGGTACAATAGCATACCACCAATTAGATCCTCCTTTACCAGCAATTGGTAAAATCGCATGTGCAATTCTTGGTCCTAAGTCACGAGCTGGATTAATGGCATAACCTGTAGGCCCACCTAAACTTAAACCTATTGCAATAATTAAACTACCCACAATTAATGGGTTTAATCCATCTGCAATTTTATTTACCCCAATAAATAAAATCCCTAAACTTAAAATAGCAGTTCCAATAATTTCACTTAAAAAGTTAGCAAAATAATTTTTAATAGCAGGTGCAGTAGAGAATACGCCTAATTTTGCACCTTGATCTTTAGTTGCTTTCCAATGTGGTAAATACATTAACCAAACAAGTGTAGCTCCTACAATTCCTCCTAACATTTGACAAACAATATATCCTGGTACTTTTATCCAACTAAAACTTCCCTCAACTGCTAAAGCAATTGACACAGCTGGATTTAAATGGGCTCCAGAAAATTGTCCTACTGCATAAACTCCCATAGTTACAGCTAAGCCCCATCCAGCGGCAATAACGATCCAATCAGATTCTTGTCCAGCGCTACGTTTTAAATTTACATTTGCACATACGCCTCCACCGAACAAAATAAGAATGGCCGTGCCTAAAAACTCTGCTAAATAAGCATTCATGTTTTAACCTCCTACAAGGCAAAGAGACTTCTACAAACTATATAATTAGGGTTGCAGAAATCTCTTCATCTCTCATTCAAATATTAACTTGTATAAATCATACAAAATAATTGTAAGCGTTGTCAATGATTTTTGTAAAAAAATTGTCACAATTTATTTTATAGATTAAAAGAGCGTATTATAATTATTTTTTATCAATACATAAAAAAACCTGAGACATCAATTTTGTCTCAGGTTAAAAAGATAATTTCTACCATAATTTTCTGTTACTTGTGGTTACATAACTTGCACCACTATTAATTGCATCATTCACTTCTTTTTCTTCTTCGATTAGCCCACCTGCTATAATTTTAGCAGTCGTTGCTTCTCTTACATTTTCAACAATTTTATGAGCAATACCTGGTAGTACTTCAACATAATCTGGGTCCACTTTCTTTATGAGTTGTATACTACGATTGAGTGCTTGACTATCAATAATAAAAACTCTAAAAATAGTAAGTACATTTAATGATTTTGCTTTTTGAATAACTTTTGTTTTTGTTGAAACAATCCCTTTTGGTTTATAAGTTTGAATGATATATTCACATGCATATTCATCATGTGCCATTCCTTTAATTAAATCAATATGAATATATGCTTCAATGTCATGTTTTTTAAGTAACTCTATAATGCTTCTTAAATGACCTACATGCATATCTAAAAGGACACACACTTTATAATCCGTTTGAATTAATTTCTCTAAATCTTTCATATTTCGAATTGCTGGTAGTACGTGTTCTTTCATTTCTATGCATCCCTTCTACATTACTCGTTTAAATAATTTCTCTAATTCATAATTTGAAAAGTTAATAATAATTGGTCTACCATGAGGACAAGTAAATGGATCTTCCGCTTCTCTTAATTGATCAATTAAATCTGCCATTTCATTCTTTTTTAAATAATGATTTGCTTTAATTGACTTCTTACAACTCATCATAATAGCTGCGTCTTCACGCATTTTTTTAACGTCAATTTTTTTATGATTTAATACGAGTTCAATCATATCTTTAATAATTTCCTCTGCTTCCACTTTAGGAAACCATACTGGATAACTATTTACAATATAGTCATATCCACCAAAATGTTCTAAATGGACCCCTACTTTATCAAGTTCTTCTCGATATTGATCAATAATTAATTGCTCGTCTTTTGAGAAGTGAAATGTTAAAGGAATTAACAAATCTTGTACTTCATTTGATACTTCGCCTATCTTTTCTCTGAAATATTCGTATTTAATACGTTCTTGTGCAGCATGTTGATCTATCATAAACATTCCATTTTCATTTTGAGCAATAATATAGGTACCGTGTACTTGGCCAACTACTTCCATATATGGCACACGTCGAGACGGTGTTGAACTTACTTTACCTTTAATATCTTGTTCTTCTTGATTTGTAACATTCTCTTGAAAGTCATCATTTTCATCATAATTATAAATATTGGTTTCATCATGTCGAGTGTTATCGATTGAAGATTCGGCACGATCTAAACTATTTAAAATATCTTTTTGAATGTCGAAGTAATCTTTATCCATACTACGTTTATTATTATAGACACTAGAATTTTCGTTATCTTCTCTAGTGTAAGAATCATCAGAGGTATGTGCTTCATCATATTGATGACTTATTGTTGAAAAGGTATTGTTAGTCGAAATGTTGGGGTCATTTTTATTTTCTAATTGTTTTGTCTCATTTGAAATATTTTGTTGTTTTTGTTCAAAATCGATTTTTTGTTGTTCAAATGTATGCAATACTTTATTTTTTTTAGGTGTTCGATCTAAATCGTTTTTAGGAATTAATATTCTATCTTTAAATGCATGTCTAATTTTTTCAATAATTAAATTATAAAGTTGTTCTTCTTTTGAAAGTCTAACTTCAAGTTTCGTTGGATGCACATTGACATCTACTAAAATTGGATCCATTTCTATATTGATATAGCAAATAGGGTAACGACCTATGGTTAGAAGTGTATGATATCCTTCAGTAATAGCTTTATTTAAAGCGAAATTTTTGATATATCGACCATTAATAAAAATTGAAATATAATGTTTATTACTACGAGAATGTTCCGGTTTAGCAACAAATCCTTCTAAATGATAGTCACTAGTATCGCCAGAAATGTGAACTAAATCTTTTGCAACTTTAATACCATATATTTCAGCCATCACTTCATTTGTTCTTCCAGAACCATTCGTTTTTAACATCGTTTTTCCATCAGATATAAGTGAAAAGCGAATGTTTGGATGACTCATTGCCATTCGATTAACAATATCTGTAATTTTTCCTAATTCTGTATATAAACTTTTAATATATTTTAATCGAGCTGGCGTATTATAAAATAATGATTCTACTTTAATATCTGTTCCTTTTTTGGCTTTTGCTGGTTTTTGAGATAATATTTCACCATTTTCAGCATAAATTTCGTGACCATTTTCATTATCTGTACACGTTTTAAGTGTCACTTTAGCTACAGATGAAATACTGGCCAGTGCTTCACCTCGAAACCCTAATGTTCTGATATGAAACAAATCGTCATCATCATTTATTTTACTGGTAGCATGGCGATGAAAAACAAGTTGCAAATCATCTTGCTCAATTCCAGTTCCATTGTCGACTACACGAATTGAGGAAATACCTGATTGTTCTACTTCTATATTAATTTCAGTCGCCTTAGCATCAATTGCATTTTCAAGTAATTCTTTTACTACTGAACTAGGACGTTCAACCACTTCTCCTGCAGCAATTTTATTTGCTAAAGATGTTTGTAATTCTTTAATTTTACCCATGTATTAACACCTCTATCTTAACTGATTTTGTAATTCACTTAACTTAAGTAATGCTTCAATAGGTGTCATATTTGAAATATTTAAATTTTTAATTTGTGCTTCTATTTCACTTTGTGTTTCATTCGAATTAAATAAGTCAAAACTTGTTTGTTCAAACACATCTGTTTGTTTAATAGTTGAGTGTTCTTCCTTATTATTTAAATGATTCTTATTTTCAATATCTTTAGAGTTGTCATTATAATGTTGACGATGGACATTCTCATCTAATACTCCATTTTGTTCAAACGCATTTAAAATAACTTGAGCTCTTTCAATTACTTTCTCAGGAAGATTTGCTAATTTAGCAACTTGAATACCATAACTATCATCAACAGCACCCTCTTTAACTTTATGAAGGAAAATAAGTTCACCTTGATACTCATCTGCTGCTACATGTACATTTTTTAAACTAGATAGCTGTTGATCTAATGTTGTTAATTCATGATAATGGGTTGAAAAAAGCGTCTTAGCATGTGATGTTTCAGATACATATTCAATCATAGCTTGCGCTAGAGATAAGCCATCATATGTTGACGTTCCTCGTCCGATTTCATCAAAGATGATTAAACTATCTGCTGTTGCGTATGTTAATGCTTTTTGTGCTTCTAGCATTTCAACCATAAAGGTACTTTTACCGGATACTAAATCATCTGCTGCACCAATTCTTGTAAAAATTTGATCAAAAATCGGTAATATTGCATTATCACATGGTACATAAGCTCCCATTTGTGCCATGATACTAATGATTGCCACTTGTCGCATATAAGTTGATTTACCGGACATATTTGGGCCAGTAATCAAATAAATAAAGTTATTTTGATCAAGATAACAATCATTTGGTACATAATCATTATAATCCATCACACGTTCTACAACAGGATGTCTAGAATTTTCTAAGTTCAATGTTTTATCATCACTAAATTTTGGTCTAACATAGTTATATTTTTGTGCAATTTCTGCAAAACTTTGTAAACAATCAAGCTCTGATATCACTTTTGCTTGTCTTTGTAATCTTTCAGTATATGATTTAACATGCTCTCTCAATCGAATAAACAGTTGATATTCTAATTCAATTGCTTTATCTTCTGCACCTAAAATAATATCTTCTTTTTCTTTTAATTCGTCTGTAATAAATCTTTCTGCATTAGATAAAGTTTGTTTACGATGATAGCCATGCTCGCTTGGTTCGAATCCTTGAAGATTAGCACGTGTGATTTCAATAAAGTAACCAAAAACTTTATTGTAGCTAATTTTTAAAGATTTGATACCTGTTCTTTCACGTTCTTTCGCTTGAAGTTGTGCGAGCCAATCTTTTCCATTTTTAGATGCTTCTAAATACTCATCTAGTTGTTTACTGAATCCTTGTTTGAACAGCCCCCCATCTTTAACTGAAATAGGTGGTTCTTCTACTAAACTATCTTCTAAGACTGTCAGTAAATCTTCTAATGGTTCTAATGTGCTAAACTGCGTTGTTGTCACACTATTCATTTGTTCAAGAAGTGATTTAATATTTGGAATTTCAGAAATAGAATGTTTGAGTTGAATCAAATCACGAGCATTTACATTTCCATAACTTACTCGTCCTACTAATCTTTCAATATCATATACTTGATTAAGGTAACCTCTTAGAGTATCTCTTTCTATAAAATGATCAATAAATGATTCTACGATATCTAATCGTTGTTCAATATTGTCTTTATGAATAAGTGGGCGATCAATCCACTGTTTCAAGCGTCTTGCACCCATAGGTGTTTTTGTTTCATCCATTAACCATAGCAATGTTCCTTTTTTACTTTTTAAACGTATGCTTTCAGTAAGCTCTAAATTGCGTTTTGCATAATAATCCATTTTCATAAAGTCAATCGCCGCATAGGTTATCACGTCTTCAATATGAGACAAATCTCTTTTTTGAGTATGATGAATATAATCTAACAATAATTGTGTTGTCAAAAACATTAAATTATTTTCTAATGTATTGACACTATATTCCATATCAGAAATTTCTTCTCTAACTGTAATCGTTTCTGTAGTAAGTGAAATTTGTTTTTTTAAATCTTCATTTATATCTTCTCGTACTACAATTTCATTTGGGTTAATCGTAATGATTTCATTAATTAACGTGCTTTCATCTTCAAAATTGGTAGCTTTTAATTCACCAGTAGAAACATCACAATAACTTAATGCGTATCCATTTTCATTCTGAATGAAGCTAAGAATATAATTATTTTGATTTTCATCCATTCCGCCTTGTTCCATCATTGTTCCAGGTGTGACTACTTTAACTACTTCTCTTTTAACCATGCCTTTAGTTTGTTTTGGATCTTCCATCTGTTCACAAATAGCAACTTTATATCCATTGTTAATAAGTGTTTCAATATAGCTATTTGCTGAGTGATACGGAACACCACACATTGGAATTGGATTTTCTTTTTTAGCATCTCTTTTAGTTAAAGTAATTTCTAATACTCTAGATGCTTCTTTAGCATCTTCAAAGAACATTTCATAAAAATCACCTAATCTAAAAAACAATAAGCAATCTTGATATTGAGATTTTATTTTTAAATATTGTTGCATCATAGGTGTCACATTAGCCATATTTTTTTCACAACCTTACTGATATATACTTGTTTCTCACATTTTAACTTGTATATTTTAACATATGTCATACTGAAGCGCTCGTTATCTAAATTAGAATATTATTCTACAACTTAAAAATAAAAGATTATCATCTCTTTATTCCGCTTAATAAACACTAAACTTATTAAGCGTATGAAATGATAATCTTAAATAAAATATTTATTTGAATTTATCTAATAATCCACGTTTTTTTAACACTATAAGTAAGATATAACTAATCGCCGCACCAAGGAAACTTGAAACTAAGAATACAAGCATTAATGGTTTGATAAAGAAATGTTGCAAACCTAATATCCAAGATAGTGGAATGCACATTAAACTACCAATGATTCCAGTTCCAATCACTTCTCCAACTGCAGCCATAAATATGTGCTTTCTATACATATAGAAGATGCTAGCTAGAAACACACCAATCATACTACCAGGAAAGGCAAATGCACTGCCAGTTCCAAATATTATTCTTATTAAAGAAGAAATCAAAGCCTGTGCTAAACCATACCATGGTCCTACAAAAACAGCACATAGTACATTTACAAAATGTTGTACTGGGGCTGCTTTTACTGGACCTAAAGGTATAATAATAAAACTACTAAATACGACATTAAAAGCAATGAGTAAAGCTGTAATGGTAAGTTTTTTAGTTTTCATCTTTGAATATTCCCTTCTGTTTATGAGTCATGATGTGCTTTTTCATTATGCTTATTTAAACTTTGTTCCATAGTAGAAACCATCAATTGCAAAAACTCATTTGCTTCAAATTGCGCTGACCGAAACTCTTCAACAATAGGTAATGCATTGATTTCTTTTTCAAGTTGAGAAATTTCTTTTTCAGATTTTTGATAAGCCTGATGCTTGCCATAATTTTGAAAATTTACTGACTGTTTTTGTTGCAATTTTAATTGTTTCATTTTTTGGTCAATTGATGAATTCTCATGAATTTGTTGCTCTACATTTTGATATTGTTTAATCAATTCTAGTCCCTTTATTTTGTTCGATACACTATCTGCTTGTTTTAGAATATCTTCTTTCTCATACATATTAATTAGTCACCATAACTTGATTATGAAAATGTAAAAATTCACCATTTAATGAGTATTGTTTTGCTTCTTTAACTTTAACATCAACAAGCTGACCAATGGCTTCACGTGGTCCTTTAAAGTTAACTAATTTATTTTTTTCAGTATAACCTGCTAGAACTGTTTCATCTTTTTTACTTGTTCCTTCACATAAAACAGTAACAACTTGTCCTTCATAATGTTGCATTGCTTTTTCTGAATATTGACCAACTTTTTTATTTAAACGTTGCAAGCGATCTTTTTTCACTTCAGTTGGAACATTATCTTTCATTTTAGCAGCAGGCGTACCATCTCTTTGTGAATACAAATACGTATAAGCATGTTCAAATTGAACTTCATCGTATAATGAAAGTGTTTCTTCAAATTGTTCTTCTGTTTCGTTAGGATATCCTACTATTATGTCAGTAGTAAGGGCGACATTAGGAATAGCTTCTTTAATTCTATCAACTAAATCCAAGTAACTTTCACGTGAATATTTACGTCCCATTATTTTTAATACAGCATTATTTCCAGATTGCACAGGTAAATGAATGTGAGGAACGATATTTCCACCTTTTGCAATCACTTCAATCATTCTATCTGTAAAATCCCAAGGATGACTCGTTGTAAAACGTACACGTGGAATGTCAATTTTAGAAATATCCTCTAATAAATCACCTAGACCATAATCTAAATCTTTAATATCTTTTCCATATGAATTAACGTTTTGTCCTAGAAGCGTAATTTCCTTATAACCTTCACGAGCGAGACCTCGAACTTCTTCAATGATATCTTGTGGTCTACGACTGCGTTCTTTTCCTCGTGTAAAAGGTACAATACAATATGTACAGAATTTATCACATCCATACATAATATTAACCCATGCTTTTGTACTTCCTTCACGCACTTTAGGTAGGTTTTCAATAACGTCGCCTTCTTTAGACCAAACCTCAACGACCATGGCTTTTGATAAATATGCTTCTTCTAAAATTTCAGGTAATTTATGGATATTATGCGTTCCAAAAATCATATCCACATTTTGATATGATTTTAAGATTTTATTTACAACAGATTCTTCTTGTGACATACAACCGCATACACCAATTAATGTTTCAGGTCTATTTTTCTTTAAATGTTTTAAATTACCTATTTCACTAAATACTTTATTTTCAGCATTTTCACGAATAGCACATGTATTAATTAATATAACATCCGCTTCATTAATATCATCAGTTGCTTGATAGTCTAAAGCTTGCAAAATTCCTGCCATTACTTCAGTATCATGTGCATTCATTTGACAACCATATGTTTTAATTAAAAATGTTCGTCCTTTCCCCATACCTTTATATTTATCTTCAATATGAAAATCTCGGTTATATTGAACATCTTGTTTACCACGCTTTTTTGCTTCTTTAAGATTAGGTGGTTGATAAACATGTTCGAAATATTTACTATAGTCTTTTTCTGCTTTTTTATTACGTTCGTTTAAAATATCTATCGTACCAGCTTTTCTTTGCTCTTCATTCACTTTACAAAAATCCTTTCTATATGCCCTAATATCATTAGTACATTATATTAAAATTAGCATTAAAGTGCAAAAAGAGTTTACAAATTAATATATTCTATTATTAAATATTGAATAAAAAAGTGGAATAGATGTCATCTTGAATCTTACTCCACTTTAACTAAACTTCATTTAACTTTAACATATGTTATGCTTCATCATATTTACCAGTTAGAGTTTCAATAGATATCCCTTCTGGCACATGATAAAACTTCACTTGGCTAATAATACTAGGACATTCTAATTCAACCATTCTTTCATTCAATTTTTGAATTAAAATTAAGCATTCACTCATATCACCTTGGACAGTCGTTTCAAGAGGACCTACTCTGTAATGTAGCCCCGACTGATCGATAATTTTAATAGCTTCATCTACATAAGGAATAACATCATCATTATTAGGTGTTTTAGGAACTATTTGTACACTCATTAACGTATCTTGCATAAATTTCACCTCTATGATTTATTTATAATTTTATTTTATCATGATTATCTTTATAAATCTGAGTTATTCTATATTTTCTATTGCAGATTTTATGGCTTTTGCAAAGTCGTACATTAATTTATCCCAATTTGACTGATTTTCTCTACTTTTTCGATTTATTTTATTATTTTTGAAAAAAGCCTTACGTAATGAGGTAGTTAACTCAATTTGTACACCTCTACCTCTAGTTGTACAATTAACAATATTATTATCCTGTTGACCTGAAATATGGCTTGGTGCTTCTTTTGCTTTTATACCAATATGATTTAATTGTTCTTTGATGAGTGATTTTAGACGTTCATCTTTTCCACCAACATAAGCAATGCTCTCGTTCCCTTCACAACCATGAATAGCAATAGCTTGGTTACTTTCAGTTACCAGATTCATTGCATCTTTATTATCATAACGTGTAGAAGTTACGTGCAATTCTTTATTTCCTTTACTACGTAAACCTTCGAAAATAAAGTAATTATATCCTCCTTCATCAGCAATTATACTTGCTAATTCAGTTGTAGCAGGTTCAATGCCTCCACCATGAATTGCTAATATTGAAACACTACTATTTCGATTTCTAGTTATTATTTTCCAGTCTTCATTTTCTATCGTTTCTTTTTCCAATTCTTGCATTGATTTAAATTTGTCCAACATCCCCACTCCTTTTATTTACTATATTATTTTCTTCCCTAATAAAAATAAATAAATGAAGTTTAACAAGATTTTTATAAATTTAAACTTAAATTAAAAGACATTCTTGAAGTCATATGATACTTTCAAGAATGCCTTTAAAAAAATTATACAAATTGAGCAGTTAAGTCATTAAACTCTTGTTCAGAAAGACGGATATCTCTTTTAGTTAATGCACTTTCATCTAATTCTTCAATTTGTGATTCATATGAAGGTGTTGTTGTGTCTTGATATACAATACCTTTAACTAGTGATTCATGTTCTAATACAGTTTTCATCGCTAATTGTTTATCTGTTGGATCATAATTTTCAATATCTTCTATACTAGTTAAGTGTTCTTTAAACCAATCATACGTATTCACTTTATTATATGTTACACATGGAGAAAACACATTTACAAATGAAAAACCATCATGATTAATTGCATCTTCAATTAATTTCGTCAATGCTTTAATATCACTTGAAAAACCTTGTGCTACAAATGTAGCACCTGATGATAGTGCTAATTCTAATGGCGCAACATTTTTTTCTATATTTCCTTTAGGTGTTGATTTAGTTACAAATCCAACAGCAGAAGATGGGGACGTTTGACCTTTAGTTAGGCCATAAATTTGGTTATCCATAACAATATAAGTAATATTCATATTGCGACGTAATGCATGAATTGTATGACCCATGCCAATCGCATAACCATCTCCGTCGCCACCTGAAGCAATGACTGTTAAGTCTTTATTAGCCATTTTCACTCCCTGTGCAAGAGGTAATGCACGACCATGAATACCATGTACCCCATAAGAGTTAATATAACCTGATAAACGACCTGAACAACCTATTCCAGTAATTAATGCCACTTCTTCAGGTTCTAAACCTAAATTTGCTGCCGCTTTTTGGATTGCAGCTTGTACTGAAAAGTCTCCACACCCTGGGCACCAGTTTGGCTTCACACTGTTTCTAAAATCTTTAAATGTAGCCAATTACATCATCTCCTTCATATCTTTAGCTACTGAAAGTCCTTTTTCTTCTATTTCATGTGGTAAAAAAGGTGTACCATCATATTTAGTTTGATTAACTAATTTGTCTTGAATGGCAGTATTCATTTTTAAGATATTTGATAATTGGCCTTGATAGTTATGCTCAGCTACTATGACGCTTGAAGCTTTATCAATAGCTTGTTGAATAATATCTTTTGGTAATGGGTGAAGTTGGCGAATTTGCATCGTATTAACTTTAATACCATTATTATTTAATCGTTTACTTCCTTCTTCAATTGCACCTTTACTTGAAATAAATCCGATATATAAAATATCTGCTTTCTCATGTTTCTCATCATAATCAACAGGTGTTTCAATAAGTAAGTTCGCAGTTTTACTCATACGTTTTTCCATTTGTTCACGTCTGTTGTCAGCAGCTTCACTTGGCTTACCTTCTTGATTATGTTCAACACCAGTAACATGGTGAATACCACCTTTAACACCAGGGATTGGACGTTGTGAAATTCCAGATGTTGTAAGTGCATAACGTTTAAAGTATGATCTATCATCTTCATCACGTTCAATATCTGATTGAATAAGCTCTCCACGTTTAATTTGAATTCTATTGTAATCGAGTTGTTTTACTGTTTGTTTACCTAATGACAATTGCAAATCGCTTAATACGATAACCGGACATTGATATTCTTCAGCTAAATTAAAAGCTTCCATAGTTAAATAAAAAGCATCTTCAGCATCAGTTGGTGCTACTACTATCTTAGGAATATCTCCATGTGTTCCATATATCATTTGCATTAAATCTGACTGTTCTTGTTTTGTAGGTAATCCAGTTGAAGGGCCTCCACGTTGCGTATTAACAATAACTAGTGGTGTTTCAGTCATACCTGATAAACCAATGGCTTCCATCATTAAAGATAAACCTGGTCCCGCACTCGCAGTAAATGCTCTAACTCCTGCATAGTTCGCACCAATTGCCATATTCGCTGCAGCAATTTCATCTTCAGTTTGTACTACAGTTCCTCCTACTTTTGGAACATTTGCAATCATATACTCCATAATTTCTGAAGCGGGCGTAATTGGATAAGCTGCCATAAATCTTGAACCAGCCGAAATCGCGCCTAATCCAATTGCATCGTTACCAATCATGTATAAATGTGGTGTACCCTCACTATCTTCTAGTAAATAATCACCATTTACTGTATCTAATTTATCCTTCATCAACTCATAACCCTGATGAAGCGCTTCTATATTCATTTCAACAACTTTTTGACCTTTTTTAGTAAACATATTTGTAATTAACGTTTCGAAAGTTGTTGTATCTAATTTCATTACTGCGCAAGTTGCACCAATCGCTACCATATTTTTCATCAGTGCAGTACCTAATTCTTTAGCTGTTAATGTTAACGGTAATTCAATAAGTTGAGCGCGACAATGTTCTGGTTTAGAAGGTTTAGCTTTAGCATCTGCAATAATAATACTATCTTCTCTCATTTCATGATGATTTAATTCAATTGTCTCTTGATCAAATGCAACTAAAATATCTAAATCATCACTAATTGCATGAACTGGAGAAGTTGAGACTCTTATTTTATTATTTGTATGACCGCCTTTAATTCGGCTTGAGAAATGTCGATATCCATATAAATAATAACCTTTTCGATTCATTGCAGTAGCAAATATTTCTCCAGTTGACTCAATACCTTCACCTTGTTGTCCGCCCACTTTCCATGATATTTGTGGTTTCATATCATTAGCCTCCTGTGGAATTAATTCATACTAAATCATAACAAAAATAACCACCGTCTTACTATGTCAACAGTGGCTTTTATTTAAATTCATACTAATGGACTATACACTATTTATCAAAAGGATGATCCTCATTGATTAAAATGCGTTCTATGAGTTTGGTTCTTCCATTTTTATCTAAATCTATAATAACACCTGAAAGTACACTTCTACCATTATCAGGCACTACATGTCGTTGTGGTAAACTTGTAATAAAACGCTTAATAACTTCCTCGCGATTAATCCCTAGTATTCCATCATAATAACCAGTCATACCTACATCTGTAATATAGCCTGTACCATTGGGCAAAATACGCTCATCAGATGTTTGAATATGAGTATGTGTGCCTACAACAGCGCTGACTCTTCCATCTAAATACCAACCCATTGCATTTTTCTCTGAAGTAGTTTCTGCATGAAAATCTACAAAAATATAATTAGTTTCTTTTTTAGCTTCTTCAATCAATTGATCTGCTTTTTTAAATGGATCATCAATATCTTGCATAAATGAACGTCCTTGCAAGTTAATGATGGCAACTTTAATATCATTAACCTGAATAAAACGCATGCCAACACCTGGCGCTTCACTCGGAAAATTAGCAGGTCTTATCATTCTTTTAGCATCATCAATAAAGTCATAAATTTCTCTTTGACCATAAGTATGATTACCCATTGTCATAAAATCCACGCCATCTCTAAGCAATTGTTTATATAATTTTTCAGTTAAACCTTTTCCATGAGCAGCATTTTCTGCATTAACAATGCTCAACGTAGGCTTATAAGCTTGCTTTAATTTAGGCAAATATTCAGCAATGGTATTTCTCCCTACTTTTCCTACGATATCTCCAATAAATAAAATTCGCATTAATGTTCATCCTCTCACAATATAGTGTAATTGAAATAACTATATAATTAAAGGTAGAGTTTCATATTTTTTAAAATTACACAGTCTTAACTTTAGCATGCATACAGCATATGTTATTATAATATTATAAAAATTTAGGAGTTGTATAATTAAATGTCTATTAATATCGATCCAGAAAAATTTGCAGAACTAGTTGTAAAAGCAAACCCATCAAAATCAGAAGATGCAGAAGATATGGCCAAAGAAAGCTTAGAATTATATATTAACGCATACCGTTTAGCAGAAAGATATTCTAATATTGCTACAAATTGTTATGATACAGCTGAAATTCTTTCTGAAATCAAAAAAACTGATTTACAACTTAAATAATGAAAAACCTGAGACATTTTAA